>CASPLG010000009.1 GCA_949422855.1 uncultured Eubacteriales bacterium
TCCATGCGTTTGGATGAGCTACCTTTGTCGTTTTAATGTCGCATATCACTAAACCTTGTGGTATTTCGTAAAGTTGATCTAAGGTCATGCCGTATAGCAAAAATTTATGATAAGTTTTAAACTCAGACTGAATTAAACGCCAATCTGAGTGGTCGTTTTTAAATTTTTTGTATGCTTCAATATATCCTGATATGTCGCTGTCCATCCCACAAAAATTGTACTTAGATAAAAATTCAATCGTTCGGTGAATCCTCGTTCCTCGTTCAGATGCGACCTTCAAAGTATCTTCATCAATGTTTCCATAGACTTTTTGATAAATAGGCTTTATTATCTCTGATACCGAAGGAATAGGTAAATCCCCTAAAAAATACGAGTGGGTATCTTCTTTAAAGCTCAGATCATTACACATCTTTATCACTTCTTTTTATACATTGGGGCTGAGAGCAATATATTTTTAAGTTCAAGTAGTCAATCTTTCGTAGCCACTCGCATTTTGAGCAACGTAAGAATACAGCCTTATCAATTTTTGATAGATGGCTGTACCTATCGATTTGATTATTTAATTTCACGTTTTTTAATTGTTGCTCTTTGTACTCCATGGGTATAAATCTGGGCATTTGGCGAAGCCTCGTTATACAGGATTTGCATATTTTCCCCTCAAATTTATCTTTTTCCTTCCATCTTAGGCATATTTCACATTGATTCTCTTCCATTATACCTACTCCTTTATTTCACTACATTCTGAATCGGAAAATTCTTCTTGATAGTCTATGAACTCAGCTGTTTGTCTGTAATGTAAATTCAAGCAATCCTCGCAACAATCTATATTATATAGAGAATAATAATCGTCTCCGGAATAAATCCAGTCTCCACAAAAGTAGCACTTCAATACTTTTTTAGCTTCATTGTCTGGCGGATCTAGCCAAGCTCTATCATTTAAATTCTCTAACATATTCTGCCTCCTTTTTTGTTAATGGCTTTTTGTGGATGATTTTTAAAATTGCTGTTATTTGATTTTCACTTCTTTCCTTCTCTAAAATAATTACTATTTGATATGAATAAGATCGTTATTAAGAAAAGCAAAAGTATTTCATTTTGTTTTTGAGCATAAAAAACACCTAACTTTTTTGTTAGGCGTTAGACTATACAAATTAATCTAGTTTATTCTAACATATGGATAAAAGAGAATTATATAAAAAGCTAGGATATTATTGAAAAATCATAAGTACAAATTTGTTTATGCCCGAGAACAGTACGATTTTTTCTAATATATGACAAACTCCGTGTGGGTAAAATGTTATTGGAAAAAGTGCATCACTATGTTGTTATATAAACTTAAATAAGATGTTTAAAACGTCTGTATCGAAAAACAATAATCGAGTAACAATAACTATAAGTAAAGAATTAAAAAACGACTTGATGTTCGGGTTCAGAAAGAAAAATGTTCTATAGCGAAGTTATGTTCAAAAATGATTAAGGATTTTATTCTAAAAAATAACTAACTTCTTAATATATACTTATTTTAGGAGATGAATAAATAATGAAAATAGGTGCTGCATATATAAGGGTATCCACAGAAGATCAAATAGAGTTTTCCCCCGATAGTCAAATTAAAAAAATTAAAGAGTATGCAAAAAGTAATGATATTGTTCTGCCAGAAGAATTTATATTTATAGACGAGGGTATTAGTGGAAAATATGCAAAAAAACGTCCCGGTTTTATGAAAATGATAGGGATAGCAAAAACAAAACCAAAGCCTTTTGATTTAATATTAGTGTGGAAATTTTCGAGGTTTGCTCGCAACAGGCAAGATAGCATAGTCTATAAGTCTATGCTACGAAAAGACTTTAATATAGATGTCATATCTATAACAGAACAATTATCAAATGATCCTACATCAATTTTAATTGAGGCTCTCTTAGAAGCAATGGATGAATATTATTCAATCAATTTAGCACAAGAAGTAAAAAGAGGAATGAATGAAAAGTTTTCAAGAGGTGGGGTTGTTACGTCTCCTCCGTTTG
The DNA here is from genome assembly GCA_949422855.1 of uncultured Eubacteriales bacterium. Classification (GTDB taxonomy): domain Bacteria; phylum Bacillota; class Clostridia; order Oscillospirales; family Acutalibacteraceae; genus CASPLG01. The sequence continues at coordinate 2,025 of CASPLG010000009.1, forward strand.
GGTATAAAATGGGAAAAGATCGTTTTGAAGTGGATGACAAAAGAGCTCAAATTGTAAAAATGATTTTCAATGACTTTATAACCGGAATGGGAGTAAGACAAATTGCAATTAAGTTAAACGATATGGGGATACGCTCAAAGCATGATAACACATTTGAAAATAGGACGGTTGAGTATATTCTTTCAAATCCTGTTTATATCGGGAAACTAAGGCGAAATCTAAATGGAGTCGATAAACATGACCGTTTTCATAGGGGAGAAGATGTCGTTCTTGTGGACGGTAAACATAGCCCGATAATTGACCCTAAAACATTTGAAAATGTGCAGCAAATGTTTTTAGACTTAAAAAAGAGATATACAAAGAATGCCAGAAACACTTATACTGACTTTATGCTTAGAGGACTTGTGCGTTGCAGCAATTGCGGAAGCACGTTAACGCAAGCGGTAAAAGGTAAATCATTGCAATGTCATAAATACGCAAGAGGTCAATGCAACAAAAGTCACAGCATATCTTTAGCTAAGATAAACGAGGCTGTTTTAAAAATGCTTCAGAATGATATGGATAAAGGAGAATTAGATATTGCTATTAAAGAAACTAAAGATGATAGCGTTAAAGATGTTTCAGAAATACTACTTAAAAAAGAGTACGTAAAACTAGAAAGAATAAAGTTAGCATACGAAAATGAAATCGATTCAATAGATGAATATAGACTAAATAAGACTAAAATATTAGAAAGAATTAAACAGTTAGAAAAACAAATTTCAAAACCTGAAGTTGACAAAACTTCTATACAAAATAAATTTAAAAAGAATCTTAAAGATGCAATAATAAAACTTAAATTAACTGATTTAAGCGAAAATGAAAAGAATGAGATCTTGCGGTCATTTATATCTAAGATTGTATTTCACAGAGATAACAATACAATTCAAACATATTATTATGTCTAATTATTTTTTTATCATATAACTATATCTTTTATAAGTTTAGAGGTCCGGACGGTGAACTTGGGGCATCACTGAGATATTTAAGCCAAAGGTTTTCTATGCCATACTCACAGCTCAAAGCTATACTAACTGACATAGGTACTGAAGAATCAGCACATTGACCTTGTAAATCAGAATAAAGGCTATGTATTGCGGCTGTTAGGTAGATTAGGATACAGTACTATTTCGAAGTCATCAGGGGGGACATGCCATCTGCCGCCTTTATTTTTTGTGTAGACTACCTTTTTTAATATTTCTTTAAGCATATCATTCTTTTGTTTGGGGGTTGGCAGTTCGGTATAAACTTCCAGCAATTTTTTGATTTCAGTCTTCATAACATTTCTGTTATTTCTTTGATTTAAGTTTTGATTTATGTCTTTTTGCAAGAGTGCTTTATCTTCTAGTAATCTTTTTAGTTTATCGTTAGTTACATTCGAACGTTTAATAAAGAGCTCCAGAGGATACACTTCTTGTTCTAATAGGTCATACAGTTTATTAATTTGTTTTTTGGTGTCGTATATTTGTCTTTCCAAGTTTAATAGTATCTGCTGCTTTATTTTTATTTGCTCTAAAGCTTCAAGATTATTATTTTTATTATTACACACCACCATATATTCGCTAAGCCAATTTTTTAAAGACTGCAGGATTCTATCTTCAACACAACAAAGCGCACAGCTGACATTGCCGCAATATTTATCCGGGCATATCAGAGTATCCGGCTGGTTTTTTCCGGGCTTATATGGGCGTCTAACCATTTTCCGGCCGCATTTACCACATATAACTATCCCTGCTAAAGGGTTCATGATAGTCTGATTTTTTGTTACGCAGCCGGGGCGATTGTTTTTCATAAAATGCTGAGCTAGTTTAAATGCATTTTCCTCCACAATGGCGGGGTGCAATCCATTTATTATTATGTATTCACCCTCTGGAGAGCGGGGACGTTTTATTTTAAGTCTGCCGTGTATCATTTTCTTTAAAGCGGGTCGCCAGTTCCAGCGTATTTTGCCAATGTAAACAGGATTTATCAGTATGTCTCTGATTGAGCTGGCACTCCAGCGCTGTCCCTTTTTAGGCGCAATGTGCATTGAATTAAGTTTGTTTGCTATCCGTCCGGTGCCGAGCCTGGTGTATGAGCCATCGCACTGCAATTCACCCACCGTGTAGAGTTCAAAAATGAGTTTTATAATTTTAGCCTCTTCGCCGTTGGGCTTAAGGGTAAATCCTTTATCGTTTTCTATTTTTATGCGATTATATCCATATGGGGGCTGATTTGCAACGTACTTTCCTTCCTTCACAGATGAAAGCCTGCCATTTTGCAGACGTCTGTTAATAGTTTTATATTCTCTTCTGCTCATAAACAGGCCAAACTCAAAATATTCCTCATCGAATTCATTATTGGGATTGTAGATTTTCATGGGCGTAATAATTTGTGTACTGCTAAACTTAAATGTTTGAGCAACTATACCTTGGTCTATGGTATTTCCCCTGGCAAGACGCTCAATTTCGACTACGAACACACCTTCCCACACTCCGGCTTCCACTTCGGATAGTAAATTCTGTATTACCGGACGCAAAGCTATTGTTTCTCCGGAGACTATCTCCCGATAATATTTTTCGATAGGCTTTTTGAGTTTTAAAGAAAGCTCATAAAGAATTTTTTCATGTCTTGATAATGTTTCACCTTCTCCATGAGATTCCGCCTCTATATCTGCACGAGACTTTCTTAAATACGCACAATAAGACACTGTACCCCTCCAAAATGTAATTTTAATAGGAATTTATATCAAATTAAAGTATATGCGTCTTGGAGCGCCTATATAATGGAGACGCAATAGGGAAAAAGTGATGCCAAAAAAATATACCTGCAAGAAATTAATTCTTACAGGCTGTAAAGTATATTTAGAAACATCTCTTGTGCAGTGTGACACAGTGGCTAGTTACGCGCCACAGATACAAAATTCTCAGTTCATATACTTCTCCGGGGTGCAATACCAGAAAAACAATATATTTTTGTCTGTTAAAGATTTACCCATCTATTATTGCACAACTCACAATTTAAATATGGTAGCGGTTCTTTCTCGGTGGCTGCACACCTGTAAACCTTTAAGCGTTCTTTTTATCTGCTATAACGTCTTTTAATCTGTTGCTTATAGCTGCCGACAGTTCATGGAATTTTGATGCATTCGGTGTATTCCTGGCTTGTGTTGTCAAGGCCACTGCCCTTTTCTTTAAATCTTTTAGTATGTCCTGCTCCTCATCGAAAGAATACCCCTCACTGCCCTTGCCGTTTTTGGACTCTGATAAGTGCGTCTCAAAAAAGTCAATCAGTGGATCGACATTGCCGGCAACATTAATGGCGTTCATTTGTGCGACAAAAGAAGTTAGGGCAGCCGCCGCTTTTAACTGTGTCACATAATTTTTCTCAGTTTGTATCCACCTGTTTCTTGGATGCTTCTTGCTTATCTTTTCATCGATTTCTTGTTCTATGGAATCAACCTGAGATAGGGAGACTCTATATTTTTTACCGAGTTTTTTAAGTGCAGCATCCATTGCTGCCGTAAGATCTGCACATTTATCGTAGATTTGCTTATCATTTACCCATTTAAGGGAGGTTTCCAGTACATCTTCATATATTTTTTCTGAAATTTTTTTAGGGTCCTTTATAGTTTTCTCGTAACTTGCCAACTGAGAAACACAGGATTTCCTAGCGGCTTTTAGTTCTTTTTCACGCTCATCTGAAAATGCCTCAATATAGGCCTGCTCATACTCTTTGTCACTTTTTAGATAAATTCTCATAAATTTCATCCCTTTCTTAATATATTTACTCTACTTTTTGAGTGCTATTTTCAAAGAATTTAATAAATCCTTCTTATCACCGCTTGCAGAGGGGAGCTTGTAATCTGAAACCTCCAGCTTTTCGAACCTAAGAATGGCATTAATTGTTTTAGCCAAATCTTCTATTTTGCCGAATTCTAACGGGAAACAGATTCCAAGACGAGGATACTCCTCTTTCAAGTTATTCTTGGAAGTTTCGATGCTTTTAAGTTTTGATAATTCTTTCCATTTTTTTATTTTTGCATCCTCACCCTTCTCAAAGCTTTCAAATTCAGCTTTATCCTTGAGTTTAAAACCGATTTCTATTTCGAGCATAGACTGACCGCCCATACCGGTACGAAGATCAAATTTTAATGTCTTCATGAAATTACCTCCTTTATTTTTGCATGTGTCAATCATGAATAAATTTATTGACGATTAACATATAATATTATGCTTATTTTTACGGAGAATAATTTAAGAAAATTTCTTGTAATGAAAAAAGTAGGTTTACCCAAGATAATTTATGGAGGTCTGTCTAAAAACTAAAATATAAACAAATCCAACCACTATATATAGCATCAAAACCGGTAGAATATCACTATGCATGGCAGTTGGAAATTTCAAAAAGACAATTTTCAGACAGTCTCATATTTTATTTTCCCTAAAAGAGATTTGCCCATAAGCACACCAAAAACTGTTCGGACGGCAGCTTTGTAAAGTACAAATTTGTTTAAAAAATCAATTAGCCGCCGGAAATCCAGCAGCTAACGCAAAAACAACTAGAACTAAATTTTTATGGAACCTAAAATACGGTTATTTATTTTCCTCTTTTTCTATAACGTTCACATTTATCTTAGCAACTACGCCGGCATGCAGTCTAACTTCATACGGATAAGTCCCAAAAGAGTCTATCACCTTTAAATCATCGATTAAAACCCTAATTTTTCTCTTATCGACGTCTGTTTTGAATTTCTGATTTATAGCATCCGCTATGTCTTGAGGGGTTACCGAACCAAACAATTTGCCGTTTTCTCCACCGACTGCATACACATCAACGCTTTGCCCATCAATAATACCTTTAACTTCGTTAGCGTGTGCCAGCTCCTCTGCTTGTCTGCGTTCATCGGCCGCATGCTGTGCCTCGAGCTCCATAATAGCAGCCTTGTCAGCAACTCTTGCCAGTTTTTTTGGGATAAGACAGTTTCTAGCATATCCTTTTGCAACACTTACCTTCTCACCCTTTTTACCACTTCCCCTTACGTCCTCAAGCAAAATCACATCTATTTTACTCATTATTTACTCTCCTTTACCATTTTATTTTCTTGAAGTACTTCTCCCAAGATGTCCATAAGTTTTTCCTCAACACTCTCGGCAGAAAGATTCGGAATTTGAGCTGCAGCCATAGTTTGATGTCCGCCGCCGCCGAGTTTCTCCATAATAACCTGTACATTTATCTGACCCAGAGACCTGGCAGACACGGAAATTTTTCCATCATACGGGAATATAACAAAAGACGCCTTAATGTTTTGAATCCCGAGAAGTTCATCTGCGGCCTGAGCACATGCTACACGGATATCTGCACCGGCACTATCAACTCTAGCTATGGCGCATTGCTCTTGTACCTTTGTACTATTAATAATTTTACACTTTATCTTGTAGGTGTCAATAGAATTTGAAAACATCTTTTTGACTTCCACGGTATCGGCACCTTTTTTTCTCAAATACGCAGCGGCTTCAAAGGTTCGTATGCCCGTTTTGAGGAAGAAATTTTTAGTATCGAGCATTATTCCGGCGAGCAGACACTCTGCCTCAGACTTTTTCAGATTTTTGTCGCCCATATATTGGACTAATTCAGCTACCATTTCGCTTGTGGAGGAAGCAAAAGGTTCGTGATAGAAAATTACTGCATTGGAAATATGGTCTACAACCATTCTGTGATGGTCTATAACGACAACTTCTTTACATTTTTGATAAATTTCGCTGCTTTCCAGGAAACTAACGCAGTGGGTGTCGACAACTATTAAAAGTGTATTTTCCTTTATCATAGTTTTGGCTTTGTCGGGGTCAATAAAGACATTTTTACCTAGTTTATTCTCAAGGCTGTCTATTGTACTGCCTACCACGGAGGTTTCTTTGTTGATTACTATATAAGACGTCTTATTTTTTATGTTTGAGGCGACGCTCCAAAGCCCTATAGCAGCTCCAACGCTGTCCAAATCGGAAAACTTGTGACCCATAATAAGTATCACATCGCTTGTAGTCATTTGTTCGTAAAGAGCGGCTGCAATTACTCGTGTGCGTACTTTGCTTCTTTTTTCGACTTCTTTAGATGCTCCGCCGAAAAACTCATAGGTTTCACCTTTTTTAATGGAAACCTGATCTCCTCCCCGTCCGAGCGACATATCAAGTGCATTTTGTGCCCAGCGTTCAGATTCGGACATTTTCGAAGCACCATGACCAATCCCGATAGAGACCGTAGCAAATCTGTGGTCATCTAATTTTATGGTATGTATTGTTTTAAGGATTTTAAACTTATCGCTTTTAAATATATTTATGTGACGTTCTTCAAAAACCATTATAAATTTCCCATCGCTAAGTTTCTTGATAAAACCGGAGGTTTGTGCAGCCCATTCTCTGAGCGTAGCTTCAACCGAAGAAGAAATGAGAGATAATTGAGCATCGGTGCAGTCTCTTTTAAATTCCTCCATGTTGTCAAACAGGATAAATGCGACAACAGGTCTGCTGTCATCGTATTTTCGTTTTATCTCTTTGTATTCGGTGCACTCTATGAAGTACAAAACCGCGGAGTCATCAAACCTAGAACCATACACGGTATAGTTTCGCCCGCTATAATTCACATCCACGCCGTTTTTTGCCAGGACATCACTTAAGTCTTCCCCCGCCAAAAACTGCAGTATTGTTTCCCCAAGACGCCCTCTGCCTTTACCGACGACGTCCCGAAAGAGCATATTATAGCCTATTATCTCACCCTTTTTCCCTACAAGGACGGTTGGAATAGGTATTCTCTGCAAGAAATCCACATCAGCATCGCCGGCTAAATCGATAGCTTTTTTAACAAGGCCGTTAATGTACCCCTGAAACCCTTTAATATTTATATAGATTACCATGGCAGAGACGATGCAGGCTATAAGGTCTACACAAAACAAAGTTAAACTAAACGGCAAGCTCAGACATGCCATAATTGCCATAGCGAGCGACGCCATATAAAATACAGGTGAAACTACCCAAACTTGTTTATCCAAAATACATCCACTCCCCACACAAAAGAAGTAAATAATTTAAACTTCCATTATCACCGGCAGTATAACAGGGTTTCTCCGTGTTCTGTCTCGGAAGAGTTTATATAAATCGTCTTTCACACGCATTTTTATCTCACTCCATTCACGCACGCCCTGTTCAGAACAGCTCTCCAAACTCCGATAAGCTGTTTTTCTAGCGTCATCCATAAGACGCTCCGACTCTCTCACATACACAAAGCCCCTGGAAACGATGTCCGGCCCGGCAATAACGTGTCTGTCCGAGGAATTAAGGGTCGCAACGACGACAATAAGACCATCCTGCCCCAGATGTTTTCTGTCACGAAGTACAATACTTCCAACATCCCCGACGCCTATTCCGTCAACCAAGACCAGTTCAAGCGGTATCTGCCCGACTTTCTTAATGCAAGAGGAACTCAGTTCAACAATGTCTCCGGAATCCCCCACATATATGTTAGATGCAGGAATACCCATACTCTCGCCGGTTTGGGCATGTTTTTGGAGGTGTTTCTGTTCACCATGCACCGGAATAAAATATTTAGGTTTCACCAGTCCCAAAATTATTTTTTGTTCTTCCTGACAAGCGTGCCCCGAGACATGAACTTCATACATAGATTCATAGATAACCTCACAGCCGAGTTTCATAAGCTCATTCACAACTATCCCGACGGTTTTTTCATTTCCCGGGATAGGATGGGCTGATATTATAATGAAATCTTCTGAACCGACCTCAACTTTTTTATGTTCGGAAAAGGCCATTCTGTAGAGTGCTGACATTGGTTCACCCTGACTGCCGGTGGTAACAAGGACAATTTCATTATTGGGGTATTCATTGATTGCATCAATGTCGATTATTACACCGTCTTTAGCATCTATATATTTAAGTTCTCTGGCTATTGCGACATAATTGAGCATACTTCTGCCGGAAAAAGCTACTTTTCTTCCGGTTTTTACCGCACAGTTAATAATCTGCTGTATTCTGCCGATATTGGATGCGAATGTAGCAATTATTATTCTGCGGTCTCCTGCTTTCTGGAACAATCTATCAAATGATTCATCTATTTTCTTTTCCGTCATGGTGTATCCGGGTCTGTCTGCGTTTGTGGAGTCTGCCAGCAGGGCCAAAACACCTTTTTTACCCACCTCAGCAAGCCTGGCAAGGTCTATCATTTTGCCTCTTGAGGGGGTGCAGTCTATTTTGAAGTCCCCGGTGTGGACTATAACACCTGCCGGAGATTTTATTATTACCGCAGCAGCATCCGGGATGGAGTGATTAACGTACACAAATTCGACTCCCATGCAGCCCAAATGGATGGTCTGACCGAATTTTACAGTATTGAGGTTTGCCCGTCCGGCCAGTCTGTGTTCTTTGAGTTTGCTTTCTATCAAGCCTATTGTCAGAGCGGTTGCATATATAGGAACATTTATCTTTTTAAGCAGATATGGTATTGCCCCTATATGGTCTTCATGACCATGAGTAACAACCAGCCCTTTTATCCTGTTTTTGTTAAGCTCCAGGTAAGAAAAATCGGGAATTACAAAATCGACTCCCAGCATTTCCCCGTCGGGGAACGCCATGCCGCAGTCTACAATGATTATATCTCCTTCACATTCAAATACGGTTATATTTTTACCGATCTGATTCAGTCCACCTAAAAAACCTATTTTTATGGGTGGCTTTCCGCCTGTTTGCTTTGCGCGTCTAGAATAATTCGACCTTCCGGTCTGAGGTCTTGTCGGTTTTAGCGGACTTGCCTGGTTTGTCATATTTAGACTCTGATTATTTTCAGAAATAGAATTATCTTTATTTGGTACGGTTTTAATTTTCGCCGGGGTATTTAATTTTTTTTGAGTTGCCCTATTACCGGCGGTTGTTGTTTTCCTGGGTCTGCGATTGATTTTTGCTTTTGTTGTTTTACTTTCTGCAGATATATTGACAGTATTTCCTTTATTTTCCATAGAATTTATTGAATTTTCGTCCAAATGATTCCCTCCTAAAAAATTATTTATAGTACATATAGTATAAAAATGTAAAAACAAAACACACGGAGCTAAAATTAAAATCTTAACTTCCATCAAGTCTCTAAAAATAAATAAATCCGAACAAAATAAATATTATATAAACGTAAACTCAACCGTACAACCCTATTAGGTACTATGATATCACATTAATATGCACATTGTCAACATAATAAAAAATAATTTTATTGATTATTGATTAAACAATATCAACATAAATTTACATAAAATAACAGATTTATATTTATATTATAGAAAAAGTACAGGATAGTTAAGATTATCTTGATAATTAATTTGATACATGATATAAATTAAATTCAAAAGATAAAAAGGAGAGGTTTTACATTTTTATGAAGACTTTAAGAAGGAAACTTATTTTGGGACTGTCTGTTTTTCTCTTGGCGGGGGTGCCCAGTAGTTTAGCGGTCGGGGGAGGCAGAAGAAGCTTAGCGGCACTAAATGACTCTCAGCAGAGGATTCTAAACGATTTACCGGCTGACGACCAAAGGAATTTCGAGATGATGCGCAATAAATTTTGTGAAAGTAAACGACTCCAAGATTTTGCAGGCAGCTTCCGTATTTTGGAGGGCTTTATTGAAAGAAGAACGGAGAAGAAACATAGCAGGGCAATTTTGGTCGGGTATTTTCCTACGCTGGATGGTGTTTTTGTTGTAAACCAGGGACATTTAAAAAATATATTCAGCATATGCAGATCAACACTAAATATGAAGTTTGCAAGTATGGGGATTAATAGGAGCCTTTACCGTATTGGGGAATTGAACTGTGACAGATTGTCTATGGTAAGACCTATGCTTGATAAACGTCAGTGGGTTGTTAGAATACCGAAAAGATTAGAACTTGTACCCAGGATGATAAGTAGTGTTGCAGTGCGATCATGGCAGAATATTGAGTCTCTTAGATACGATGCTGAAAAAAGTGAGGAGGATAGGATAGACGACCTCCAATGTATAATTGATTATGAAGTGAGCCGTTTTGCAAATATGAATGTGAGGGATGATTACCACAGTATAGAGAGTGAAATCGATGCGAAGGGGATAGGCCTTAATGTGCAAAAAATCAATACTAATTATGCTCCTCTAGATGGCCCATCGATTGAACCTTTGCCAATCTATTAGGCGGGGCATGTATGAGAAGTTCTATTGGTTTGTTTAACTATTTTTGATTAAAGTATCTTCAGCGAGAATATTATTATTTTTCGGGTTTACTGTAGAACCGCCCTTATTTTAATTAATGAGAGCGGCTTTTTCATGAACAATTAATAATTCATTGTTCTGTTTTTAGAAATATTTATAAATTATATATTTATAATATTGACAATATATACAATATGTGTTATAATCCGGAGTTAGGTACTAAAATAAAATATATAAGGGAGTTATTATATGAAGGATGTAAAAAGTAAATTTATCTTGAGTCTGTGTGTATTCCTTCTGTTAGGGGGAATATTTAGCGTTCGTGCAGGGCGTCTCGGTAAAACAGCGGAATTAACCGGTCCGCAACAGGCGATTTTAGAGAAATTGCCGGCTGAGGATCGGCAAGATTATGAAAGGATACGATATATGTTCCAGGAGAGCAAACGCAGCAAAAGCTTCTCGGATAATTTTAATGTGTTAGAAATCTTTATTAATAGGCGCCCAGAAAATGTAATGGAGAGGTCATATTTGGTTGGATATTTTCCTCTGGACGGGTGTACGTTTATTTCTAATTTGAGGCATCTGCAAAGTGTGTTGGGTAGATGTAAATCAAGTTTGAGCGGGGGACTCTCGAGATTAGGATATAATACTAAGTTTTCTATTGAGCACTTCAAATATTGTAAGCGTGAGGAAGCAGCTTTTATAAGGAGTATGCCTGATTGGCGTCAGTGGATCATTAGAAAACGAGATCCTGGGATTATGATGGTTAATATCGCATTCCAACCGATATTTTTGTTCCAAACGACATCCATCAATTTTGTTGTACAGCAAAATTCTGATAATGTCGAACCGGACACTATGGGCGATGGCGAAATAAAGCTTGATCAGTTTGATATAGGAAATCCCGGGACGGTAGAAAATAGTCAGCAAGGCTCCGGTGGCGGCGCAGCGGATAGCATACATAATGATAGTGGCGTAAAGCTTGAAAAATACAAGTTAGATGACAGGGCAAATATGATAAATTTTGAGATAAGTAAATATGGGCAGTTAAATATGCAGCAGGAGTTTACGAAAAAAAATGATGAGAGTAGGAACGCGGTTGATGATTCCAATTGCGGACAAACTGTTGTGGATTTTCCTGTACCTAATAGCCCGTCGAGTGAAGCATTGCCGGACGTACGGTCTTCTGGTGTCTAGAGAAATTAGATAGGGTAAGCAGGAGAGCTGAGTCAGAAGTGGGAAATAACCGTGCTGAGAATATTTTTCAGCTTTAAAGCTTTAAGTTTGTCCATTACGCTTTAAGAGGTGCTGTGTTTTAATTAAGTTCTAATCTCATGCGCTTAGTAGCGGGCGGTTCTTGAAGACACCATTTCGTGTTCTTCCTTGGTTAAAATCTAATAAAAGTTGACCCGGTTTAAGGTTAGCCAGAGGCCTAGAACTTTTAAGGGCAGCAAGCGGTTGGCCCTCTCCTGGGCTTGAACAAAGTGAAAGCCAGCCATCTTAAGATGGCTGGTACTCTTTATATCCCTATAGAACCTTCCCTACCACGTCTTCCGGGCGTGGTTAAGATTTTTAAAGGGGCTCAGTTTAAAAAAGCAAAAGTGGTTCCCTTTCTAACCTTACCGAGCCACACTCATTTTAAACCAATATATCACCATAAAGCTAAAGAGTCGGGAAAAATACGATGGCACGTCGGTTTCATTAGGGGCATACTTTATCCGCTCCCTGTTTAAATGTCTACGACAAGACACATAATTTTGAACGCTGCCGGCAGCTGGAGTATACGGTACACCGGGTATATTGACGCCGGGATAGAGCTGTAAACCAGAAGAGTTTACAAATGGGCTTTTATCACCAGGTACTACGGGTTCAAACAGACACCTATTTCCAGATTGCTTGAAGTCTCGATCGACTTCTTTAGAAGATTTAAATCTAAAGAGAGTTGTATTTAAAAACTCTTTAGTGAGCGTAGCTCCATAATTTCTAGAAGATTTAAGCAATTGTTTAAATTGCTCCTTGCTCAAGCTATTACGCCCTGTCAAAAATATAGTGGTCATAAATTTCCAATCGGCTTCTCTATCAATGTCCATCACTACATCATATTCCGCTAGACTCTGCTGTATTGCCATCTGCATCATTGTTTTAGCTGTATCGCTAGAACTATACTTCTTTACTACTATGGATACAAGCGGAAAGTTACTTTCATCAACCTTACGAAGATTATCCATGAGAGAGTACTGCAGAATTTCTGTAAATGATTTGGCCTCAGGATGGGTATTTTCCAGCTTGTCCAGAACCTTCGACACCCTGACAATTTCTTCACGCACATATTCATCCATGAACTTATTTATCTGCTCAGGCGGTATCACAAAAGCCTGTGGACTCTTTATCAGAGGCAAGGTAAACATCATGACTGACATACAGGCAAGCGTACGCACAAACTTACTACAAAACTTAAAATTCATAATAGCATCCCCTTATATTTTGTTGCAGACTGATTGTAACATTATATCAAATGTAGGTCAACAATAATTTTTTTAGAAGTTGATTTTGTCGTAAAGATACTAAAATTTAATTTTAACAGCTTCTATTTAGGACAAATTATTTGCTCTTTTCCAAAAGCTGATTATGCTTCTCCTCGGATAAACTTTTTGCTTTTTCAAAGAGCGCAGCTGCCCTTTCGGGGAACTCTTTTACAAGCGAACTGTATCTGACTTCGCCCATTATAAAATCGAGATAATCATCCGAAATTTTTTTGCTGTCCAGTATAAATGGATTTTCACCATTTTGAGCACGTCTTGGATCAAACCTAAATAAATTCCAATATCCGCTCTCGACTGCCTTTTTTTCTTCTGCCTTAGCAAATCCCATACCATTTTTTATACCCTGGTTGACGCAGGGGGAATATGCGATTATTATTGAGGGTCCGTTATAACTTTCAGCTTCGCTAAATGCCTTTATACATTGATTATAGTTTGCACCCATTGCGACCTGTGCAACATAAACATATTCATACGTCATAGCAATAGCTGCCAGATCCTTCTTTTTGGTTGACTTTCCCGCGGCGGCAAACTCTGCCACGCACCCGAGCTGAGTTGATTTTGAAGCTTGCCCCCCCGTATTGGAGTATACCTCCGTATCAAATACAAGAACATTGACATCTTCGCCGGACGCTAAAACATGGTCGAGTCCGCCGAACCCTATATCATATGCCCATCCGTCCCCGCCAAACATCCAAACAGACTTTTTGGACATGTACTCTTTATTTTCCAGAATATTTACGGCTAATTCTCCTACTTCATCACTGTTTTTGGCAAATTTCTGCAGTTCCTCTATAAGTGAGCAAGAGGCTTTTTGATTAAGCCGGCCATCGTTTAAAGTTTTGAGGTATTCTTCACAGCGGTTTTTCAAAACCTCATTAAAAGTTTTGTCTCTTATCTTTTTTATATCCTCTATTACACCGCCACGCAGATATTTTTGTGCTATAAACATTCCATACCCGAACTCTGCGTTATCCTCAAATAACGAATTCTGCCATGCCGGACCATACCCGTTTCTGTTTACCGTGTAGGGGACTGCGGGGGCAGAAGCGCCCCATATTGAAGAACAGCCGGTGGCATTGGCAATATACATTCTGTCGCCGAAAAGCTGGGTTGCGAGTTTTGCATAAGGGGTTTCGCCGCACCCGCCGCACGCACCGGAGAACTCCAACAATGGTTTTTTAAATTGACTCCCCTTTACCGTGTCCTCCTTAAATTTTTCGCTGACCTCCGGTTTAACCGATAGAGTTTGTGCATAATCAAATGCTTTTTGACTCTCGACTTGTGTGCTAAAGGGCTTCATTTCAAGAGCTTTATTTCCTTTCATTCCGGGACAAACCTGAGCACAGTTTCCACACCCCGTGCAGTCCATAGCCGATATGGTGATGGAGAAATTTAAGTCTTTAAGTCCAACTAAGTTTTTGTATTGCATACTCTCGGGGGCATTTTCGGTTTCCTCCTTGTTCATGACAGCGGGACGTATAACCGCATGAGGGCAAACGTATGAGCAAAAATTACATTCTATACAGTTTTCAGGGTTCCACTGAGGAACGTCTATAGCGATTCCTCTTTTTTCGTAGGCCGAGGATCCCAGAGGGACAGTTCCGTCCACATAATCCATAAATGCCGACACCGGGAGCTCATTTCCCTTATAACTGTTTACGGGTTTTAGTATTTCATCTACATACTTATTGAGTGAGGGATTTTTTGCCGAGACGGTTTTTTGTATATCTCTGATTTCGCTTACATTTCCCCAATCTTTAGGAATCTTAACCTCATGAACGTCTTTAATCCCCCTGTCGATGGCCTCATGATTCATCCGAACGACCTTCTCACCCTTATGAGAGTAAGTGTTCGATGCAGCTTGTTTCAGGAGTTGCACGGCTTTATCGATGGGAATTATATCTGCTATTTTAAAGAATGCCGCTTGAAGTGCAGTATTTATTCTGCCGCCGAGTCCTATATCTCTGCCTATTTTTATGCCGTCTATGGTAAACAGACGAATATTGTTATCGAAAATAAATTTTTTCAGTTTATCTGAGAGGATGGTATCGAGCTGCTCATCGTTCCACGGGCAGTTAATGAGAAAGCTCCCTCCCGGACGCAAATCTTGTGCCATATCATATTTATTTATATACGAGGGATTATGACATGCGACAAAATCCGCTTTTTTTACATAGTAAGTAGATTTTATGGGCTTTATGCCGAACCTCAGGTGAGAAATTGTAACTCCGCCGGACTTTTTGGAATCGTATGCAAAGTACCCTTGTACATGAAGGTCTGTATTATCACCTATTATTTTTATGGAGTTTTTATTTGCACCTATTGTGCCGTCCGAACCCAGACCCCAAAATTTGCACGACCGTGTTTCTTCCGGGGTTGTGTCTATATCTTCGTTTGACTCCAAGGATAAATATGTTACATCATCATTTATACCGATTGTAAACCTTTTTTTAGGGCCATCTACGTCCATATTTTGATAAACGGCTATTATTTGCCCCGGAGTAGTATTTTTTGAGCTGAGGCCGTATCTGCCGGAATAGACAGAAATTCCCGAAGGGCAGAATTCCGATACTGCCGCCAGGACGTCTAAATATAGGGGCTCTCCGATAGAGCCGGGCTCTTTTGTTCTGTCCAGGACGGATATTTTTCTTACCGTGCGGGGCAGGACGTCAGCGAGTAATCCGGGCACAAAGGGTCTGTATAGCCTAACCTTAACAAGCCCAACCTTTTCTCCTTTTTGGCTTAGATAATCGACAACTTCTTCTATGGTTTCGCACACTGAACCCATTGCAACAATTACCTTTTCAGCGTCCGGTGAGCCGTAATAGTCGAATGGTTTGTATTTTCTGCCGGTTCTCTTGCAGACTTCATCCATGTAATCGACTACAATATTGGGAATTTCGTCATAAAATCTATTGCAGGCCTCACGTGCCTGGAAATATATGTCGTCATTTTGGGCGGTTCCTCTGAGCGTGGGATGTTCGGGGCTAAGTGAATTTCTCCTGAAGTCATCGAGAGCATTCCAGTCGAGCATTTCGCCAAGCTCGGTATAATCCCATGCTTCCACCTTCTGAATTTCATGAGAAGTCCTAAAACCGTCAAAGAAGTGAAGGAAAGGCACTTTTCCTTTTATAGCACAAAGGTGTGCGACTGCGGCCAAGTCCATAACTTCCTGCGGGCTGTTGGAACACAGCATTGCAAAACCCGTTTGTCTGCATGCGTATATATCGGAATGGTCTCCGAATATAGACAGTGCGTGTGTGGCTATTGTTCTTGCCGACACATGTATAACGCAAGGCAAGAGTTCACCTGCCATCTTGTACATATTGGGTATCATTAAAAGCAGTCCCTGAGAAGCCGTATAAGTTGTTGCAAGTGCACCGGCTGCGAGCAGACCATGTATTGTGCCGGCGGCTCCCGCCTCTGACTGCATTTCTTTTACCACAACTTTTTTTCTGAATAAATTTTCCTTACCCATCGACGAATACTCATCAACTTCATTTGCCATGGTCGATGACGGAGTAATAGGGTAAATTGCCGCTACATCGGTAAACGCATAGGACACATAAGCTGCTGCTGAGTTGCCATCCATGGCTCTCTTTTCTCCGGACATTCTACAAAAAACCTCCTAAAAAAACATTTTTTGACAAGTAATTTTAAAATATCATTAATAATGTTCAAAAAATTAAAGTACTAATTGACTATTTGAATTTATGATTGATTTTAGCATGATTTGTAGTAGCTGTAAAGTTATATGGGATTTTGGGATTATTGTGCTACAATTAAATTTATTTAAAGACAAAACCGGTTCCACAAAGGATATATTTAGCGCTATAAAGGTATTGTCTGACAACTGCAAGTAAGACTATAGAGAGAAATTATTTTGGATAGATGAGGATAATAGTTTTAGCTGGCAATTTTATTTTAGGGCTGTAAAGAAGCACAATAATTAGAGCTTGATTTGAATAAAATTAAAATACATCTACAAATGTTTAATAATTTACTTGAAAAATAATTTGGCTTGAGGTATAATATAAATAAGGAAAGGGTTTGTGCATTGATGAATATAAAAACTTTTAAAGCTTTTTTATTAATACTATTCGTAAGCCCATTTATTAATGTAGCTTTCGGAGCACAGAGCGAGGATACCGTTTCAGAACGTGAGTTATTGTTGCTTGCGGCGGTGTCTTATTCCAACGAGCAGCAGGTGGGGAGTGAAGTTAAGTTTACAAGCAAAATGATAAGAGCGTACCAGTTAAGCGATGGTATAGTTTCTCAAGATGAAGTCAAAGACTGGTCAGTTCTTGGTTTTGACGTAAATGACGGCTCATCAAAAGACGGCTTTTCAATATACTTATTCAAAAAAGGCAAAAATATAGTCATTGCTCCCAGAGGCACAGACGGAGGAGTGCTTACTGAGAACTGGAGGTATTTGATGTCAGCCGAGCACCCCCAGGCGAAATACATGGAATATTACATTAGACAGCTTGTTCCTGTTCTTGCTAAGGAAGAAGGGTGCAGGATATACTTTTGCGGACACTCTTTAGGCGGGTATCTTGCTCTGTACGGAACCGGGGTTTTGATGCAGTATCCGGAGATGCGCAAGCATTTTGTCAAAGTGGTAACGTTTAATGGTTTGGGTCTTGGCAGGGGTACGAATATGTCCGTGTTG
Source organism: uncultured Eubacteriales bacterium (assembly GCA_949422855.1). Classification (GTDB taxonomy): domain Bacteria; phylum Bacillota; class Clostridia; order Oscillospirales; family Acutalibacteraceae; genus CASPLG01. Next base: position 19,491 of record CASPLG010000009.1, read on the forward strand.
GATGAGCTTTATAAGCTGAAAAAGGAACAGATAGTGAATTACAGAATAAATGGAGATGCTGTCTCCTACATAGGAGACCATATAACTTTGTGCATATCATTGGATCTGGTTAAATCTCCTTTCACGAGAAATCCCCACTGGTGGAATATGTTTCCCATGGCCAGCGCGCATGCTCTGGTGCAGTTTTTCTTCCATGAGCCCTTTTTATCCAAATCACAGTTGGAAGGGCTGTGCCCCGGTGATAACAGCGATGGCAAACGCAGAGCTGCAGATGAAGATAGAAATAAGGATGACTCTTACGAGGGAAAATCTGTAGTGGGTGCACCGGATTTAACACCTGAAAAAGTCGCTGTTGTAGGATAGTTTTGAGAGTATTCTTAATTAAGATGGTGACATGATTTTCTGAAATAAATATTGAATTTTAACTGATATTAGATATTTGGGCGGCGATTTTATATTCATATTGTATAAATCCATATGTTTTTTAACTTTTATTCACACATGTTTAATATTTTGTTGACGGTCTGATGAATTTGTGCTATAATCAGAGAAAAGGGGGAAGGTCTTATTTACAGTTTTTACGTAAGGATCTCAAAATTTAGGTTTTTACTGCTGACGCTGGGTCTTTACTTTGCATTTTCCCCGATTTTGTTTGAGGTGTGTCCGATAGGGCTGTGTGTTTCGGCCAGGGGATATGCCAGAAGAGAAGGCTTCTTAGAACAGCGTAGGAATCGACTGTTTTGGGGGTGGCTTTATAAAAAGTATTTGAAAGATCCTGCAACCTTTGAGGAATGGGTGATAATGAGCTCTGCTATTGCTATAGTGGGTATTATGGGAGGCACGGGGTACGGAGTTTATAGGTATTTTAATCCGGCCGAGTTAGTCTGTGAAGATTCCCAGCAGGAGGGTGATGACGAAGATAAAGTAGAGGATCTTGGAAATATTTTTGTGAAGGATAGTGACTTATCAACCGACTTCATTAAACAAAAAACCGCCAATGATGCGTATAATAGGCTGTATTCTTGTTTAAACAAGGCTGAGAAGGCGAATATAGGTACGCAGATGGAAGATATATTGCACCGGTATGATGAAAAAGTGAATGGTACCGCAAGTAAATGGATGTTTTTTAAGGGGGTATCGCCCGGACTAGAGGCATTCCGAGATAGAATATGTAGATTTAAGCTTTTGACGGCTGCCTATGATATACCGGAGGAAACTAAAAATAGATGGCTGGGTGAGCTTAAAGAAGAAGGCGTATATGGTAAAAGATTAACTGAAGACGAATACAAGATAGCATGTGATTTTATTTCTGAATAGTTGATGGACATCTGTGCATGGTGAGAATTTGTTTAGGAGGAAATATTTATGGAGGAAAAAAGGCTAGGTAAACTTATTTTTGGTAGAGCGGTGTGTTTCTTACTAAGTGGTACGTTTGTGTTGGGAAGCGCCCCTTTGGGCAGGGCACATGATTACTACGAGGATGATGAGCCGGAATTGTCTGGCTTTAGTCTGCTGATAAGAGACAACCCATCGACTTTTGGATCAATTTTGGCTTTGACCCTTGTGGGGGGAGCAGGCGGAATTGGAGTGCTTTCTCTTATGCTGTCAGCGGAGAAAAAAGAGGTTAAAAGACTGAAGAAGGAGATCGAAGGCTTAAAGAGTGGGTTTGATACCCCCCCGCTTATTAATGCTGATCTTACTACCAATACAAGCAACGACTCGGGTAATGAGGATCCCGAGGTTCCCAAGGTTATCACTCCCGCTGTAAATAATCAAGTAAACAGTCTTGCTAATACAAATCTTACTACCAATACAACCAACAACTCGGATAATAATGAGGCTCTGAAGGTTATCACTCCCGCTGTAGACAGTCAGGTAAGTAATCCTGTTAATACAGATCTTACTAACCCATTGATTGCCCCTACTAATGAGGCAGGCAATGGTGAGGAAAATCCAATAATCGTGAACCCTGGCAAAAAATCGGAAGAGTACCCGTCTATTGAGCAAGTAAAAAATAAGTTGTTCAAGGCGGGGCTGGGAGGAACAAGCAAGGTATGCGGTGTATCTAGCTCTATAGGTGCATTTAAAGATGATATTTGCCAGTTGTACTATGATTTTCATAGTGGTGCTAAAGGTGGAGATGAGGTGGAAGCTAAGTTAGAGGAACTTGCGAAAGAGAAGAGAGGATATAGCATGTGGGAATACAAGCTGAATGAAGACGAGCAAAGATATGTACGTAATTGGATATACAGAGGAAGCTGGGACCTTGATGCGCAGGCTGAAGATAAATAATTTCTTTTGAATTTTGTTAGCCGCAGCTCTATTGAGGAAACAAAAGGGATATATCGAGAGGGTATATCCTTTTTTGGAGCACTAAAACTTAAATTATTTCGGGGTAATAATACTAGTCCGGGGTGAATAAAAATTAATACAAATGCAAATCGAGGAGAGGTTTAGAGTGAATTATGATGTTAACAGAGAAAATTTATTTGTGAACAATCTAGTTTTCGACGGATGTCAAGAACTCCCGGTGGATATGGATTTTAGTTTGCCTGATTACTGCCCTGATATACAGAGAATTCTTAAATGCAATGTAAATCCCAAAATAACCTCGAGAAATATATCCGGGGACAGACTAAATATTGACGGCAGCGTAGATGTGAGGCTTATATACTTAGATGCGGACAAGAAATCGGTAAGATGTTGTGAAAATTCGGTGCCTTTTTCGTGTTCGGTAGATTTAAAGACATCTCCCGAAAATGCGGTGGCGGCTACCTCGAGCAGAATAGAATATATGAACTGTCGTGCGGTTACTCCAAGGAAGATTGATATTCACGGAGCGATTGCGATTTGTGTAAAGATATATAATAAAGACAGCAGAGACGTTACAGCCGGCATAAATGGTGATGACATACAGCAGAAAAAGAGCTGTTTATCTGTGAGCAGTCTGGAGGGGATAGGCCAGCAGCAGTTTTCCATAAGTGAGATGCTTGATTTAGGACAAAACAAACCCGCACCTGAATTAATTATTCGTTGCGATGTTTCCCTTGTACCGGAGGAGTACAAGAATATGGTTAATAAAGTAGTGGTAAAAGGAGAGGCACTCGTAAAGGTGCTGTACATAGGCGATATAAGTTCCGGTCAGCTTGAGGTTATGGAGTATTCTATTCCTTTCAGCCAGGTAATAGACGTACCGGGTGCCACAGAGAACAGCAAATGCAGTGTAATATTGGAAGTTCTGGGTCACGAAGAGCAGATACAAGGGGATAATCAGGGTGATTCCAACTTAATATCGGAAGACATAAAGGCATCGGCTGCAGTCATGGCATACGCTGACAAGGATATTGAGGTAATAACGGATGCTTACTCTACAGATTATGACCTGGAGTGCACAAATCAGCTTATAGAGCTTTGTAAATTGTCCGAGAGCATGAGGGATTCATTTTCAGTCAAGTCACTGATAGAATTTACGGAGTTTAAGATATCACGTGTAATAGACATTTGGAGTGATACATCATCTGTGAGTGCGAGGTGTGAAAACGGCAAAATCAAATGTGACGGTAAGATGAACATTTGCATATTGGCGATTGACTTAGAAGAAGTTCCGTTTTATATAGAGAGGATAGTTGATTTACCTTATACGAAGGATGCTAATTTAAATTGTGAGAATGTGAGGATAGAGAGCAGTATTTGTCCTATTTCGATAGGGTACAGGATAACTGGCAGCGGGTCTATAGAGGTAAAATCAGACGTAAAAATATGTACAAATGTGTACACATGCGAAAAATGTAATATGGTAGTGGGTGCGTCCGCGTCAGACTGCAAACCGAAGGCCAAAGATACAACTGCAGCACTTACTATATACTATGCAGACCCCGGAGAATCAATATGGGACATTGCGAGAAGATATTATACATCTGTAGACGCCATAAAAGACGAAAATGATATTTCATCTGATACGGTAGAACAAAATAAAATGCTTTTGATACCGATGAAGTAGTCATATAAATTAACAAAAAGAAATATATATTTATATATTAAGATAAAAAATTCTCTTAATCCGGGAGGAAAAAATGGAAGACCGTAGTAATATATACAAAGACATTTCCCAAAGAACAGGCGGAGACATTTATATAGGAGTGGTTGGGCCGGTAAGGACGGGGAAATCCACATTTATAAAGAAATTCATGGATACTCTTGTGATTCCGAATATCGAAAACGTGCCGCAAAGGGAACGTGCCGTTGATGAACTTCCGCAGTCATCGGCGGGCAGGACTATAATGACCACAGAACCCAAATTTATTCCTGAAGATGCGGTCGAGGTAAATATCGGGAACAAAGCTACTTTCAGGGCGAGGATGATAGATTGCGTAGGATATGTAGTACCGAGTGCTTTGGGGTACATTGAAAATGAAATGCCGAGAATGGTAATGACACCATGGTTTGATGAAGAAATTCCATTTAATATGGCGGCTGAGATTGGCACCAAAAAGGTTATAACAGATCATTCAACCATCGGACTTGTTATAACCACAGACGGTTCAATAAGCGACATAGACAGAGACGAATATGAAGAGGCCGAAGAGCGTGTAATTGATGAATTAAGGGGTATCAATAAGCCGTTTATAATTCTTCTTAACAGTGTAAATCCGTATACTGAGAAGTGTAAAGAATTATGCGGTAAAATGTCTGAAAAGTACAATGTACCGGTTATACCGATAAACTGTTTAGAGTTAAACGAGAATGAAATAAAACGTATATTGGCACAAGTCTTATTTGAATTCCCTGTAAAAGAGATAAAAATCGATATGCCAAAGTGGCTTTCTTCCTTGGAAAAAGAACATTGGCTTAGGAGTTCCGTTTATTCGGCTATAAATGACTCGGCCAGGGATATAAATAAGATACGAGAAGTAGAAGAGGCCTTAAATGATCTGATGGAATGCGAGTACATTTCAGACTGCGGTATATCGTCGGTAGATTTGGGGATAGGGACGGCCAGGATAAAAATAATTCTTGGCAGTGAACTGTTTTATAAGGTACTGGGGGAAAAGACCGGTATTGATATAAAAGATGATTGCGGGCTTATGGACTGCATGACTGATTTTGCGAGAATAAAGGATAAATATGACAAAATAGCACAAGCTTATGACGACGTAAACGAAAGTGGATACGGTATAGTTATGCCGACTATGGATGAGCTGCATTTAGATGAGCCCGAGATAATAAAACAAGGAGGGAAATACGGGATTAGACTGCGAGCATCAGCCCCGTCCGTCCACATGCTAAAAACCCAGATAACTACTGAGGTCACACCGATTGTAGGGTCAGAGCAGCAGTCAGAGGAGCTGGTTATGTATCTTTTAAAGGAATTTGAAGAGAGTCCGTCAAGAATTTGGGAGTCTAACATATTTGGCAAGTCTCTGCATGAGCTGGTAAACGAGGGACTGCACAATAAACTTTACCGTATGCCGCCTGACGCCAGGGGAAAACTGAAAGAGACAATAGAACGAATTATAAATGACGGTTGTAACGGACTTATATGCATAATACTTTAGTTTGAAAGACGGTTGAAATTCTCCAGCATAGCATTAATATTTGGATTTCTGATAATTCTTCTTGCCAGATAAAGGGATCCAAATATAATCACGGCACTATTGTCTATACATTTTGTAGTAGCATATTTTATTGCTTGCTCGGGGCTCTCGGCAGGATGGACATTTTTATTAAACCGGCTCACAATTGACGACAACTGATTTAAAGGCATAGTTCTGGGGAACCTTGGGATTTCTACGGGTATAATTTCTGTAAACATAGGTAAAATTTTAGAAAATGCGTTAGTAGAGTTTTTGTCTTTACACATACCGAGTATACCTATTAGTCGTTTTGAGCTCAGATATTCACCAATAAATGCAGTTAATGAATCGATACCGGCTTCATTGTGAGCACCGTCCAATATCACAAGCGGGTTTCTGGAGAGAATTTCGAGTCTGGCATTAATAAATGCAGTCTGCATACCTTTTTTGACAGCATCGTCAGGGATATCGATTTCTTTTTTAAGTATGTCAATGGCAGTCAGAGCGGTTAATGCATTTTGTATTTGATGTTTTCCGAGCAGGTTCATTTTAAGGTTTAAATTTTTGTATCTAAAATTGGTACCGCTTTCTATGCCGGAGGAAATGAGTTCTATATCTGATGGATTTGGGATTATTAATTCGCTGTTATTTTTGCCGGCAGTGGTGCGGATAACATTATAGACACACTCAGGCTGCCCGGCCGCAACAACGACGGGGCGGTTTTTTTTAATTATTCCGCTTTTTTGGAATGCAATTTCTTCGAGGGTGTTGCCGAGTGTTTTTTCATGGTCGAAAGACACCGACGTTATTACAGAGACCAGGGGAGAATCAATTATATTTGTTGAGTCTTTAAGCCCGCCGATACCGGCTTCAAGCACGGCAATATCGCAATTATTTTGAACGAAGCTTTCGAGTGCAGCAATGGTAGCTACAGTAAATTCGCTGATATTTTTGTTTTGGCTAAACTTACTTTTTATAACTTTGGGTCCTAAGGTAAGAATTTTACCTCGTATTTTTTTATAATCCTCAAAATTTATGGGGACATTATTTATCTTAATGCGTTCCATAAAAGATTTAACAGACGGTGAGGTAAAAAGACCTGTTTTATAGCCACTGTGCATTAAAACGCTTGCTATCATGGTTGATACGGAACCTTTGCCGTTTGTCCCGGCGACATGGACAAACCTCAATAAATCCTGAGGGCTATTAAATAAAACAGATGATAGATACCCTATTATGTCAGAACGCAGCATTCCCGCATCAGGGTCAAATAAATCTTCAGTTGCGTTTGTATTATTATCCATTTTAGTCATCCTTTTTTATTATGATTTTTCGGTTGTATCCGTTGAAAGGGGAGATTTCAGGTGCCATAAGGCTATATATTTTATCTATCGCTGCATTTTTATCGAACATATTCTTGGCCGGTGAGTCTAATTTTTTATAGTCGCAGTGCCGAGAGACCACAGGTAGAGTAAATGAGTTTTTTAATATTTCAAGTCCTTTGCTATCAGCACCTAACACTTTGATATATGGTATATTTTGTTCTTGGTCGGACTTATATATTCCTAAAAATGCATACATAATAAGCCTTTTTATACGGGAATGTGTATATCTCTTTGTCTTTATCATGGATATTAAGTCTTTAAAACTTGCTGCTTTTGAGGATGCGGCGAAAATTCTGTTTTCTAGCCCCTCTGAGATATCCGGTAGACTGAGGAAATCTTGTTTACTCATAGTTTTCAGTTTATAAAGTATTGCTCTTTCCATAGGTTTAATTGTAACGGGAGCTTGTTTATCGAGTATTTGCTTTGATATTATTTCTTGACATTCATGCGGCAGATATTTAAACCAGTTATTGTTATTTTCGGTTAAGCAGTTTCTTATGTACGATGAGCTTGCGAAGCTGCCCGAAGGTGATGGGGAATCGTGAAAAGAATCGGACCTTTTGATTGGCAGGGGTTTTATGGATGAACCGAGAGTTTTTAATGTTTTAAAATATTCCACTGCTAAAATATCGTTTGGTTTTTTAACGCTTTGTGCATACCTTTCACCCAAAATATCTTTTATTGCCAGTTCTCTTGCAGCGGCGAAAGTCAAACCTAAGTCGAGATATGTTTTCAGGGTTTTGCTAAAAAGGGAGGACATTAAAAAATCACTTATTTTATCCAAAAGTCTAAAATCACAGCACTCACTTCCGAATATGAGGCTATCGACACAGCCAAGTGACTGAGCTATATATACCCCCGAATAAGCAAATTTTTCCGCAGTTGCCATAGCCCACACGGGAGGGATTTCTATTAATAAATCAAACCCGCACGAAAGTGCGAGCTGTGCACGGGTTTGACAAGATATAATAGACGGCTCACCTCTCTGGACAAAATTACCGCTAATTATTCCTATAAGGTGAGTAATTCCGTGTTGTTTCGAGAGTTCTATAAGACGTTTATGACCATTGTGGAGTGGATTTAATTCGCATATTACAGCACCGATTTTACTCATAATACAATTTACTTGTCCCCAATATTCTTCTCATCAAACATTTCTTTTACAGACGAGGCCAATCCGGCAAGAGACTGTATTTGAGAAGGAATGATAATTTTTGTAGCTTTTCCGTTGGCGGCTTTTTGGAATGCTTCAAGGCTTTTAAGTGCGATGACTTGTTCGCTCGGGTTAGCATCGTTGAGCATTTTAAGGCTATCAGCATAAGCTTTTTGTATAGAAACGATAGCTTTTGCCTCTCCTTCGGCTTCACGAATTTTTGTTTCTTTGACGGCATCGGCTTTTAGGATTGCGGCCTCTTTATGACCCTCGGCGATTAGAATTTCACTTCTCTTCTCACCCTCTGCATCCAGAATTTTGGCACGTCTTTCACGTTCAGCTTTCATCTGTTTTTCCATGGCGTCTTGAATTTCCCTTGGTGGTAGGATATTTTTCAGTTCCACTCTGTTGACTTTAATCCCCCAAGCATCGGTTGCCTCATCTAAAATCACTCTAATTTTAGTATTGATGACGTCTCTTGAAGTTAGGGTATGGTCAAGCTCGAGGTCGCCGATAATATTTCTAAGAGTGGTGGCGGTTAGATTCTCTATGGCAGACACAGGGCTTTCCACTCCGTATGCATATAGTTTAGGGTCTGTGATTTGAAAATACACCACAGTATCTATCTGCATAGTAACATTATCTTTAGTTATCACGGGCTGAGGAGGAAAATCCACAACTTGCTCTTTTAAAGAAACAGCCTTGGCAATTCTGTCGATAAACGGTATTTTTATATGAAGACCGGTACCCCACGTACAAAAATATGCACCGAACCGCTCCACGACGTAAGCGTGCGCCTGAGGAACAACATTTATGGTTTTCACAGTAAACGCAATAAAAAGTAAAATTACCAAAAGGAGAACAACAAATCCCATAACAAATACATCACCTTTCTAAATTATTTTATATCTGAATTATGAACTATAAGTTTTACTCCTGATATATAGTCTATTTCAACAGTTTCACCTTTAGGGATAAGATTTCCGTCACGTGAGCGGGCAGACCAAGTCATCCCTTCTACATTTACCATTCCCTCACCCAATTCATTATCTATATTTTTTGTTACGACTGCGGTTTTACCGATTAATCTATCCAAATTTGTCCTTTGAGTTTTGAAATTCATTATGTTTTTTATCAGTGGACGGATTAATATCATCGTAAATAGGGATACGATAAAAAATACGATAATCTGAAGGGCAAAAGAATACGTAAATAGGCTTACTATTAAGGCGATTATTCCCCCAACAACAAACCATATTGAGACGAGCTGGGCAGTTAAGACTTCAGCAAATAAGGATATTGATATAATGGCTATCCAGAATAAAAATGACTCTGCCATAAACATAAAGGCCGTTTTATTTTTGCATACAACAAGAAAAAAGCCCCCGGCACCTCACTTTCTGCTTTGATACTTACGTCCATTATAATACAAAATAGCCTAATATGTAAAGAAATATATTTGATATAGGTCACAGATTGCATAAAAATACAGCACACAGAGCAAGACATACCCAACCTGTGTGCCGAAACCGGAAAACGTATGAAAATATATACTAAAATATAGAGGACCACCAAGGGCAAACTCTAAAAACTAAATCCCGGCGTCTGAACTTTGTTATTTTTAAAGATACTGTAAAAGGGACACAAGGAAGGTTCCAATCATCAATAAAGCTCCCAACAAAGCACCGAGACGAATCATCTTTTTTCTTTTGCTGTCTTTAGACACAACTTTAACCTCAGAAATTTTAGCCTTAGGCTTATTGAAATTATAGACTTTATTTTTCATATTAAAAACTCCTTCCAATTCGAAAAACAAACTCCCTCCTATTTATATTATACCACATATATTATTAAATGTAAATAGAAATGTAGTAAATATATTTTTATGGGGCTATAAATTGCTATAAAAGGTGATATTATTATTGGAAAATGAGTAAATATACGGTAGAAGTGATATTAAAAGGTGGAAGTATAATGGATATAGCACAAAACCAGGTATTGGACGCCGTAAAAGAGCAGCATGACAAACGTGATATTTCGGGGAGTATAACGTTTATAAGGTTTGTGGTGTGTTTAGTGTTGCTCTTTACGATAATTTTTATAAAAAATAACAATACTGCCCTCTATGAGTATATAAAAAACATCTACATAAATGGAAACAGTATTGAAATCCTAGACAAAAGCACTATTACTTATTATATTTCCTCTTTTGGCTCGACAGTCTTTGGTTTTTTAAAAACCTGTACGCTTACAATCCTACGATCTGTGACATCCTGAACGGTAAGTTTTATATCACCGATTTCTATAAACGGATGCTCTCCTTTTGGAGGGATATCTCCGAGTTTTTCGATAATCAGTCCTGCAACCGTGTCATAGTCCCCGTCAGAAATTTTAACCCCGGTTAAATCTTCTATTTCTTCAATAGTTGTAGAGCCATCCACGGTAAAGGTATTATCGTTTATACGTTTTATCTCGTCATCCTCTTGGTCGTATTCGTCCTGGATATTTCCGACGATAGCTTCTAGTAAATCCTCCATCGTAACGAGTCCTTCGGTACCGCCGTATTCATCCACCACTATGGCGATTTGTATACGCCTTGACGTAAACTCTGCAAAGAGTTGATTGCAGCGTTTTGAATCCGGGACGAACAAAACAGGACGCATAACATCTTTAAGATTTATTTTTTCCGGTATTTCTGAGGATATATATTTTAGCAAATCTTTTACATACAGAACTCCGACCACATCATCAATGTCCTCATGAAAAACCGGTATTCTGGAAAACCCTTTTGCTATGGACATTTCTACGATTTCATCAATACTTTCGGTATCCTCTATTGCGATAATATCAGTTCTATGCGTCATAACCTCTTCGACGGCGGTGTTATCGAAGTCAAAGACATTGGCAATCATGTCTTTTGCACTTTCTTCGATAGTTCCCCGTTCCTCACCGGCATCAACCATCATTAAAATTTCTTCTTCCGTAACAGCCTGCTCATTTTTGTTAGGGTCTATCCCCATAGCACGAATAATTAAATTCGTAGAGGCAGAAAGCAGTTTTATAAATGGAGAAAACACTCTTGATATGAACAGCAGGATTCCCGCAACACGAAATGACACTGCCTCTGCGTTTTGGATAGCTATTTTTTTGGGGACAAGTTCACCGAGTACGAGTGAAAAGAACGAAAGAATAACTGTAACGGTAACTGTTGCTATAATATCGCGTACATTTTTATGCAGTCCCGTAAATTCAAGGACAGACGATAGGGGAGCGGAGAAGCTCTGAGAAGCGGATGCTGAGGTTAAAAATCCCGATAGCGTGACGCCGACTTGTATTGTGGCGAGGAAATCGCTTGAATTTCCGACGAGCTGTAAGACCTTTATTGCCCCCGGGTGACCTTCAGCCCCCATTTTTTTAATTTTTTTGTCATTAAGAGTCACTATAGCTATCTCTGACATAGCAAAAAACGCATTTAATAAAATTAAGAATAAAAGTATTAATATTTCTAGCATTAATTCACGGGCGTTCTCAACTGAGCCCTATACTCTCCTTTCTTAGGATAATTTTTTTATTTAAGCGTCACAAGACAGCGTACACCGGAAACGAAAGTCACAAATCAATTTACTTAACCTTTATGCTTGAAGCTGCGGTATCGGTTTCGCCCTTATCCTCCAGGAGTTTAACGTTTACATCAAAGGTACTGTAATTTGACCTGTCTCCCGATGGACGGTATATAGTAAGTTTTACACTTTCGCCGACTTTGTATTTAGACAGTTCATCTGAAAGCACATCAAACCCCGTCACATTAACGTCATTCACCTTTATAATAATGTCTCCCGTTTTAACACCTTTTCCGCTAAGGTCACTGTCGCTGTTTATTTTTGCGATAATCACGCCCATAGGAACGTTATACATCTGAGCCTGGTAAGCACTCACCATTTTACCCGATATACCAAGCACAACTCTGCCTGAAACATATCCATTTGCAATTATCGAATCGACTATTGTTTTAACCGTGTTGCTGGGGATTGCAAATCCCATACCCTCGTAATTTGTGGGAGTAAGTTTTACCGAATTTATTCCTATTACCTGACCATACATGTTCAGAAGGGCTCCCCCGGAATTTCCCGGATTTATTGCAGCATCGGTCTGTATATATTTCACAAGTTTTTGAGAGCCTCCGAGTGAGCGGTTAAGGGCAGAAATTGTACCTCTTGTAAGGGTGCTGTCAAAACTGACGTCTCCTGCGCCCGGATTACCTATTGCCAATGCCCAATCTCCTACTTTTACCTGGTCTGAATTTGCAAATGACGCTTTGGGCAGACCGGTTTTATCGATTTTAATGACGGCCAAATCGGTTTTTTTATCTATCCCCACGACTTTACCGGAAACTTCTTCAACTTTTTCTGAACCGTCCTCTTTTTTCTCTGAACTGTTAAGTACAATCTTGACTCCATACTTAGTAGAATCCCCCACGACGTGTGAATTTGTAACTATATATCCGTCATCGCTCATTATAACCCCGGACGCTTTTCCTATTGGGTCTGAGAAGATATCCGCTTCGGAATCATAAACGACAACTCCGACTACCGACGGTGCTGCTTTTTCATACACCTGCCCCGCCGACAACTGATTGGGGTCTTCAGGCTGATTTTCGAGATTCATGGAGAAATTACTTGGCTTTTCCGAATTACTCTCTGCTTCTTTTTGGGGTTCACTTGGGGAGACTATACCCGGTAAGTTAAAATTCTTAAAATCTCCGTTATTTGACATATATATAAAATATCCCAACAGCAGCGATAAAATTAAAACAAGCACAATCACGGAAGTTATAAGAAATGTTCTCATACCTTTACTTATGGTAACCATGTTTTTATTGGTATCATCGCTGTCTTTATCATAGACATCAGCATCAATAATTTCTTTTTTTGTGTTGTAATTGTCTGCATACTCGTTTCTTTCCGGATAAGTATAGTGATACTCTCCGTTTACTGAATTTTTGTTATTGAAATAATTGTTTTTTTCGGGGTAATTGTAAGGATATCCCCCGTGCGGATTATCATTTCTGTCGTCGTCAAAGTTATTTTTAAAATCGTCATCAAATCTATTGTTCATAAGTTAATTAAACCTTCTTTCTAAAAAATTTTATTTTTTATTTTTTGTTTTAGGGAGACTCAGTATAAATGTAGTAAGGTTCTCTCCGGAAACAGACACTTTTATACTGCCCTTATGCAGTAGAACTATCTTTTTTACTATATAAAGTCCTAACCCCATACCATTTTTGTCTTTGCTTCTGGACTTATCGACCTTATAGAATCTGTCGAATACAAATTTAAGGTCCTTACTAGGGATATTATTTCCGGAGTTTTCTATAAATAAATTATACTCATCTTTACTTTTATTGTCAATTAGGTCTATATTTATGTGTCCGGAATAACTTGTAAATTTTACGGCGTTTTCTATCAGATTATAGATTACTTGATATATCATGTCTTCGTCGGCATATATAACGGCACTTTTATTTCCCCGCAGACCCCTTACATCTATATTTTTTTCATAAATTCCGGATTCGAATGAGAGCAAAACGCTCAAAAGTACTTTGTATAAATCCACCTTGGTGATATTTAATTTTACCATGTCATTATCTATTTTTGATAAATCGAGCATTTTTTTTACCAATCGGGAAAGTCTTTTTACTTCTCCCGAAACTATCTGTAGATATTTATCCGTATCTTTTGGCTCTATTACGCCGTCCAATATTCCGTCGACAAATCCCGTAATTGTAGTCATGGGGGTTTTTAGTTCGTGGGAGACGTTTGCTATAAAATTCCGTCTTACATTTTCAGAGATATGAAGGGATTCTGCCATATTATTAAATGACTTTGCGAGGTCAGCCAGTTCATCTTCTCCGCTTATTGCCACTCTCTTTGAGAAGTCGCCTTCTGATATGGACACTGCCGCATCCGACATTTCCCTAAGGGGATTTACCATACTGTAAGAGAGCTTTCGTGCCGTCCAAAAAGAGACTAATAGGGCTAATACGGATGCAAATAAAAATATTTTGAATAGATCCATCGTGAAAACCACTAGAGACTCCGGATTTACAACAGTAAATACTATTCCTATGGCTGTATTTTTTTCGTATGTAGAATACACAGGCTTGCCCATGATATACTGATTGGATTTATAAATCCCCCCAAGGTCACCCATCTCAGAATGTTGATTTTCGAACACTTTTGCTGTTATATTTTGTGGGATAGTCCCGCCTGAGAAATCATTTTTATTATAAACGGAGCTTATTATAATATTTCCTTGAGTGTCGGTTACGAGTATGTCGATTTTCATATTCAGAGACAGCGTATCCATAAATATTTTTACGGCATCACTATTTAGCCAGGTTATATTATTATTTTCTACATAACTGTTGTTAGATACGATATTAGAGATATAATGCATATTCTCGGCGAGAATTTCCTCCTTCTGTTTTTTCCAATAATTTAGGACAAAAACGAAAATCATGCTGCTTAAAATGAGAAAAGTTATAAGTACGGTAGCCATGTTTACGAACAAATATTTTCTAAGCAGAGTTTTTTTATTATTCATAGCTGCTTATCAACCTCGAACTTATATCCCACACCCCAAACGGTTTTCAATCTCCACTCATCGGATACCCCTTCTAACTTTTCCCTTAGTCTTTTAATATGTACATCGACGGTTCTCGAATCACCGAAATATTCATATCCCCAGATTTTGTTGAGCAGAACGTCCCGGGTAAACACCTTATTGGGGTTTGACGCCAGATAATATATTAATTCAAATTCTTTTGGGGGAGTATCTATTTTATTTCCCTCTACCGTAAGCTCATAATTTGTAAGATTTATAGATAACTTATCGAAATTTAGGGCTTTAGTTTTGCTATCATAGCTATCAGGAAGTGTTCTGCGTAATATAGCTTTTATTCTTGCCATAATTTCCTTGGTTTCGAAGGGTTTTACTATATAATCGTCCGCCCCCATGTCGAGACCTGACACTTTATCAACGACTTCACCTTTAGCAGTGAGCATAATTACGGGACACCCGGATTTTTTTCTTATCTCCCTGCAAACTTGCCAGCCGTCCATCAATGGGAGCATTATATCCAGAAGCACTATATCCGGTTGATACTCGTCGAACATTTTCAGAGCACTCACTCCATCGTAAACAGCTTGTGCATTATAGCCCTCCTTTTCAGCGTACAGTTTTAATAATTCGCATATGTTTTTTTCGTCATCGACTATCAATATCTTTTTTTGAGTATTCCTATTTTCTATACTAAATCACCGCCTGTCTTGTTTTTTACCGGATACATTTAATATTATAAATTATTTTTGCGTCGAAGTGGTGAATAAACTTTGAATAATTCATTTATTTAATGTGTACAAACTCAGTTTAATACAAAAACTCAAGATTTTGCGTTGATATTTTAGTATTTATAGTAATTTATTAAAAATCTAAAAAGAGGAGAACCTAAATTCTCCTCTGGTCTGTATTATTACGGTGAGTAATTTTAGCATGCTAAACACTTCAAATCATTTCAAGGGATTATTTGTATGTATGCTTGCAAACTTCCTTTATTTTTTCTCTAAGGTTCAAAAAATCTTGGAAGGCCATTGGTTTGCGGGCAGGATTTCTCAATAAAGCTGCCGGATGTAGCGTAGCCATAAAGATAGTGCCATCTCTGTCGTAAAACACACCATGCTCCTGTGTAATTTTTATATCGGGCTTAACGAATTTCATTGCAGCAATTCTACCCAAAGTAACGATTATTTTTGGTTTTATGAAATCCAACTGTTTATCAAGCCACTTTATGCACGAGTCTTGTTCTGCGGGGAGGGGGTCTCTATTTTTGGGAGGCCGACATTTAACAATATTGGCAATATATATATTCTCGTCACGAGATAAATCCACAGCCTTAAGCATTTTATCCAATAATTGTCCGGATCTGCCCACAAAAGGTTTACCTTGAATATCTTCTTGTTCACCGGGTCCCTCACCTATAAACACGACCTCCGAACGAGGGTTCCCGATACCGAACACGACATTTTTTCGAGTTTTGCACAAATCGCACTTCTGACAGGTCATACACTGATTCTTTAAACTTTCCCATGAATTATCCATTTTCTCTCTCCAAACAGAATATACTGACATTCATTATAGCACAAATTTGTTGTAAAGGGAACCTCTAAACTCAGAACGTAAAATAACACTTTTAATTTTTGACAAAAGGTACTCAGACTATCAAATTTTTCGGCTGAAACAAGATTTTTTACCCAGCATTAGGATTATTTTTTTACATTTACTTTTCTGGCTCCGCCATTAGAATTTACTCTTTCTACGTAGTAGGTGCCATCCGGGTCCAACACAGCGACGTTACAATTTTCGTTTTTGCCGGTAAAATTTCCTGAAGACAGCAAGGTTACGTGGCTATATCCATCACCCAAATCATGCTTGGCGGTTTTATGGACGTGACCACTGAATAAGGTTTTCAAACCGTTATTTTCCAGGCAGTATTTTAGGTCATCAGGGGAGTAAGTATAACCCCTTCCGCGTGTATCACAAAATACAAATCCGGGTTTTTCAGCTTTATAGTTAGCTTCACTCCAGGTAATACCCGAAGCGATAGGATCGTCCTCCATATTAAAGCCTTTATTTGTTCTCTTTATATCGTTAATTTTCTCAAGCCCCCCTGCCTCTTTGAGATCCTCTGTTATTCCGCCATGGAGGCATAAAGCGGTGCCGTCGATAACTGCAGCAAAAGGCAGACTATTATACAGATTGCAAATGGTTTTTTGCACATTTTTGCGTTCTTCAGGATATTTACATTTTGCCTCATGCAGAGCTGTGATATAAGAAGACTGAAAGAACATTGAAACATGTTCATGATTTCCCCTAATAAGGTGTACTCTATCCGGCATTAACGTTTTCATGTGGCAGAGGAGAGTTAAACTTTCTATACCGTAGAACCTTCTGTCGGTAAAATCGCCTAAAAATACTATATGGCTGACCTCATCGTTGTCAAGCATATTTAAGAAGTGTACGAAGATTCCTCTTAGAGAATCAATATTTCCATGTAAATCCCCTACAATCATTACGCCCTTACCCTGTGAATCAATTTGCAATAGGGAAGATTCTTTGTTTAATATAGCCGTGGCCTTTGAAATTTTTTCCGTCACATCTTTAGAAGAAATATAGGGAAGCGCTATGTCATTTTTAAATTTCATATCCTTAGGACAGATCGCGCCAGTGTTTTCATAATCGCTCCACTTAAGGATGGTACCCTCCCCCGAAGGCGCGGGTACAAGATCGCCACACTGCAAACCACACCCCTCATAGTTAGGTCTAAAATCATCTAGCATATTTTGCAGAGTGTCTATGTCATCGGCATCTTGAGCATATTGGGAGAAATCAAAACTCGGCATAGATACGTTTATATCCGGGTGCGCAGACTCATCATCACTTGGTACAGTCTGAACATGAGGAACAATGGTTGGCTGAAGCTTAGGTGTGATTTTTTTGGCTTTGGGCACCGGCTTGGGCTGCGGCTGTGTACTTTGCAAGGGTACGGGCGGAATATTAATAGCAGCAGGCTGTATAGGTTCTATATTTTGCATGTTAGTAAGCGGGGTAGTAGGGGCAACAACAGTCTGCTCATTTTGTGTATCTGCAGGCGTAGGGGCAGCAGCAGACTGTACAGGTTCTATATTTTGTGTATTTTGGGAATCTTCAGGCACAGGCTCAGGAGTGGTGTCATTATTATTGTTGTTGTTTTGAGGCTGGATTACGGGTATAGGCTCTGGTGCTGCTGGAATACCGAGATTAAAGGGCGGCTGAGTTGGAGTCTGCTGAGGAGTTTCATTTTGATCTTCTTTCTCTTGAAGCAAATTTGTGTTACACAGTGGGCTTTCGCCGTTATTTTTAGGATTGTTTTCTTTAGGGGGTTCCTTTTCAGGCCAAAGTGCCCAAGCAACACCTCCAACCGTTACTATACCGAAAATCGGAAGAGTAACTTTTAATACATTTAGGATACTGCCATTAGCTTGAGGTCTGGCTGCTGCACAAGACTGCAGCACTGAGAGTGTATAGACTGATGAACATATAATTTTTTTCAATTTCATGATTTTTTTATCCTATTCTGCTATTCTAAATTTTTTACTTTATTAGCGTATTTATCGGGCCTAAATGCTCCCAGCGCTCCCGGCATCTGCCCACGTCCGAGGTGGTTTTTAACATACTTTTGCAACGGCTGCTGTAATTTGTTTTTTATTTCTTCGATTCTCTCACTATCTGACAACTTTTCTAATTTTAAGAAATATGAATCTCTCTTTTCCTCTTCTGGTAACTTTGTAAACTCTTCTAACTTTGCTAGCTTTTCATCGACCACACTCTTTAAATATTTATTTGAGGGTTCACACAGTTCCACATCTGACCTTTGTAATGCAGTAAATGTACCATCCGGCTCCATCTGACCAATATCGGTAATGGTTGTTCCTGAGGATGACACAAATATATGCCTGACTTTTTTGAGCTTATGGGTACAGTTATGAGGCTCATGTCCCGATACTATATTTTCTACACCGTTCTTTTCCGCAAATCTGTCAAATGTCTCGGGATAAGCGTTTAAATTTTTACCGTCATCACGGCCATACCTGCCTTCTAAGTTAGCAAACGACCGTATCCAAAGCATATTGTAAGCGTTCTGATTATATCCCTTTTTTCTGAGATCATTAACCAAGGATTCACCGTCAGTTATGGGCTTTATCGCCTTAATTTCTTCAAGTCCAATATTCGGATCTAATGGTACACAAGCATGTACGCAGAAAGTTTTATTGTCGATAAGTGCAGCCAAAGGTAGACTTCCGTAAAAATCGCAAAGACTTTTATGAACGGGATTGCGCTGCTCGGGAGGGAGATCCTTATGACCAATCTCAAAGTACTCATTATACTTATCATCGCTATAGTAATCTACCAAATCACCGAACACGGAAGCCTCTCCGTCGATAACTACAGGGCTGAAAACGGGGTCTACATCATGGTTACCTCTTAAGACAACCACTTCATCCGGAAAAGTTAATTTCAGAAGTGCCAATGAATACAGAACCTCAAAACTGTAATCTCCTCTATCGCCATAATCCCCCAGGAATACCAGAGTACCGGCACGGCCTTGCTTGCGTTCATCAAGATAATATAGAACAGCCGCCCTGAATGTGTTAATGTCACCATGCAGGTCTCCAACGAATATTACATTTTTACCCTTCGAGTCAACTTCTACCATTTTAGGATCTTTTTTCAATAAGTCCGCAGCACGGGAAAGGGCAGAAACGAGTTCGTCCTGCGGGACAAAATCATGCTCACCCTCCAGAGGGCAAATCGAACCCATATCTGAAAGCACCGCATACTTACCTTTCGCAGGGTTGAACACCTTTACAAAGTCTCCAAAGAGCTCTGATATATCCTTTTTATTATTATCGCTATTATTTGCAAACGGATTTATATCATCATTTGCGCCGGGAGACTCATCTGCTTTATCCTTTTTAGGCCAAAGCGCCCACGCAGTCCCTCCGATTACTACTAATCCAAGAATTGGAACAGCAATTTTTAATGCATTTTTACTAATTTGCGGTCTAACAGCGGAACAAGACTGCAATACTGCAAGTGTGAAGGCCAGGGAACACGCAACTTTTTTAAATTTCACCAAAACCCCTCCAGTGAGGTACAAATATATACCATTGTCATATTATAATTATATTAATTTTCTGCAGCTTTGTCAAGTGAGATAATTAAATAATATTTTTAATATATAAAAAGTTTACAATGGGCCTAGACAGGTCAAAGTGATTTAAAAACTGAAAGTATAAGTTATTTGAAATTTAGAGCAACTTTTAGGTATATTGTGCAGATAATTTTCAAAAAAATTTTTTAATTTTTTGGTATAATATGAGGTGATGAAAAAAACAAATATAAGTTAAGTATTTGTGCGTCGGTTGTAGAGGGGATAGTGCGAAGGAGAGAATGGATATTGAATAATTTTATAAAGGGCAAGAGCAACGAGAATATAAAATACATATCGAAGCTGTTAAGTTCTGCTAAATTCAGGCGAGAAAACCGGCAATTTGTAATAGAGGGATTGAGGCTGTGCAGTGACGCATTAAAGAGTGCGGTAAAAATACGCAAAGTTTTTTATACCGATAAAATTTACAAGAAATCATATGAGATAATTGACAAAATTATAGCTGATTGTGGTCAAGCGTTTATTACAGACGAAAAAATAATGAAAATTATATCTGATACTGATTCTCCTCAGGGAATAGTATGCATTTGTGATTTTATTGACTGCGATTTTTCTTTAAAAAACGACAAAAATAGAATAATTATTCTTGATAACATTCAAAATCCGTCAAATCTGGGGTCAATAATCAGGACTTGTGACGCACTTAATTTTGATGGGGCTGTTATATCGGAAAATTCGTGTGACATATACAATCCGAAAACTTTGAGGGGAAGCATGGGCAGTGTTTTCAGAACTAAATTTTTAATTAAAGATCTTGAACAAATAATTCCGGAGCTAAACAAAAAAGGTGTAGTGACAGCTGCAATGACTCTTGAGGAAGGCTCTTTGGATATAAGGAGTTTAGAGGGCAAACAAAGTATTGCTTTGGTGATAGGTAATGAGGGGAACGGGATTAGAGATGAAATAAAAAATGTTTGCACTTGCAGGAGTAAAATTCCCATCAGCAGTGGCACAGACTCTTTAAATGCAGCGGTTGCAGCGGGGATAGCGATGTGGGAAGTAACGAGGACTAAGGAGTAATAAATTATGGATAATAGGGTTTATTGGATATGGTTACAGCAAGGATTAAAATATGCAAGCAGTAAAATAAGAGCGATCAGACTTATTTACGAAGATGTCGAGAAGTTTTACTATGAGGGATCATATGGATGGAAAATGTGCGGTTGTTTTAATGCTAAGGAGATAAAGGCAATAGAGGAAAGCAGCTTAGAAGATGCGGCATCTATTTTAGATAAGTGTTTAGACCTTGGATATGAAGTAATAACGATGGATGATAAAAGATATCCGGAAAGGCTCAAAAATATACCCAATCCGCCGTGTGTGCTCTACGTAAAAGGAGAAATGCCCGATATAGATAGTAAAATATGCATTTCGGTTGTCGGGACAAGATACGCTACGCTGCAAGGGCTGCAGGCATCTTTTGATATATCTTTTGAGCTTGCCCGGGAAGGAGTGGTGATTGTAAGTGGTGGAGCTTTGGGAGTTGATGCTCAGGCACACAAGGGTGCGATTCAGGGTAGAGGGAAAACAGTTGCTGTGCTTGGATGCGGTATTGATTGTAAATACTTGGCGCAGAATTCGTCTCTGAGGGATGCTATAGCCCAAAATGGAGCTCTGATATCTGAATTTATTCCTGATTTCCCGGCATATAAGCAGAATTTCCCCATGAGAAACAGAATAATTTCGGGTCTTTCTCAGGGGACGGTTGTGGTAGAGGCAGGAGAGAAAAGCGGTTCGCTTATAACTGCAGATTTTGCTAAGGAACAAAGCAGAGATTTGTTTGCCGTTTCACCGGGCACGCATGGCTGTGGATATGAAGGAGTAAATAAACTTATTTTTGAAGGGGCGAAGCCGGTAGTGTGTGCAGAAGATGTACTATCAGAGTATAGGAGCTCTTATTTTAGAAGAAAGGACTTTGAAGATAAAAATCCCATCAAAATATTTCATAGACCTACTCAGGAAGATTATAAAGCACAAGGTGCAGACACGGAAATAAAAAAAGTCGAAAGAGTCGCTAAAAATAAGCAAACTAAAGGGGAGAAATCAGGAAAAATTGAGCCCGAACGCAAAAAAGAAGTACTGAAAAAACCAAAATTTGATATAATGAGGTTGTCTTTTGAGGAGCAGACGGTATATAATGTACTTAAAGATGGAAAGAAGTCTGTTGATTCGATTGTAATGCAGAGCAGGTTGCCGATAAATAAAGTGCTCTCTTCGCTGACTTGCTTGGAATTATATGGTATGGTTGAGAGATATGCCGGTAAAATTTACGGAGTAAAATCTTTTTAAGATTTGACATACCAATAGCAGAGAAGTGAATTTTTTAGTAAGAACTTTGCTTTATAAAAAGTACAATTGGTAAATTCAGAATTTTCGTGTGAAATTTAATATAAATTATATTTAGGATGGATTAAAATGTCTGATTTAGTGATAGTAGAGTCCCCGGCCAAGGCAAAGACCATTAAAAAATATTTGGGAAAGGGATATGAAGTAGTTGCATCCATGGGTCACGTAAGGGATTTGCCTCAAAGAGGGCTCAATGTAGATGTTAAGCACAATTTCAAACCGAAATATGACATAATAAAAGGTAAGGAAAAGACGGTAAAAGACTTGTGTGACAAGGCCAAAAAGAGTAAAAAAATTTTTTTAGCCGCCGACCCCGACCGTGAGGGTGAGGCAATATCCTGGCATTTAGCACATATTTTGGGGATTAACCCCGATGAGAGCAATCGAGTGACATTTAATGAGATTACCAAACATGGTATCGACAATGGAATGAAAAGCCCTCGAAGCATAGATATGGATCTTGTTAATGCGCAGCAGGCACGGCGTATTCTGGACAGGCTTGTAGGATATAAACTCAGCCCATTTTTATCGAAAAAGATTCACAAAGGGCTTTCGGCGGGGAGGGTTCAGTCTGCGGCACTGAGAATAATTGTAGACCGTGAGAATGAAATCAGAAAATTTACTCCCGAGGAGTACTGGACAATAGAAGCTGACCTTTTAGCCAAGGGCTCAAGAAAACATTTTACTGCATCTTTTTACGGGGATAAAAACGGAAAAATAGACGTTAAAAATGAAGAAGCAGCTAAAAAGATATTAAGCGAGCTTGAAGGTGAGGAGTACTTGGTGGCTGATTTGAAGAGAGGCAGGCGCAAAAGGTCACCGTCGCCGCCTTTTAGTACGTCTACGTTGCAGCAGGAGGCTTCGAGAAAGCTGGGATTTCAGGCAAAAAGGACGATGAAAGTTGCACAAGAGCTGTATGAGGGTATAGATTTGCCTGAGATGGGTGCCACGGGACTTATTACATATATGAGGACCGATTCTCTCAGAATTTCTGAGGATGCTATAAAGGAAGTTACACAATATATAGAAAAAACCTGGGGGGATAAGTATCTGCCCAAGAGCCCCAGGAGGTTTAAGACCAAGGCAAGTGCTCAAGATGGACATGAAGCGATTCGTCCCACCATGCCGGGACTCAGCCCTAATGATATAAAAAGCAGCTTGTCTTCAGACCAGTATAAACTCTATAAACTGATTTGGGAGAGATTTACCGCTTGTCAAATGTCTGACTGTATACACAATACAACTCAGGTTACGGTTGCGGCAGGGGAATATATATTTAAGGCATCGGGATATACTGTTGCGTTCGATGGATTTACGGTGCTTTACACGGAAGGAAGCGATGAAGAACAAGAAAAACAAAAGGTACTCCCGGATTTGGAAAAGGGAATGCCTCTTAAACTTAAATCGATTACCCCCAGTCAACATTTTACACAGCCGCCACCTCGCTACACAGAAGCCTCGCTGATAAAAACCCTTGAAAAAAACGGTATAGGGAGACCTTCGACATATGCAGCGACGATTTCCACGATTACGTCGAGGGAGTACGTAAAGAGAGAGGCTAAGACTTTAAAGCCCACAGAATTGGGAGAAGTGGTTACAAAACTTATGGAAGAGAGATTCCCCAAAATAGTCAACTTGAAGTTTACCGCCCAGATGGAAAATGAGCTTGATACTATTGCGGAGGGTAAAAATGATTGGGTAAAAATTCTGGGTGATTTTTACGAAGGGTTTAAAAAGATGCTTGAGAAAGCCAAGGAGGAGATGAAAGACGTAAAAATAGAGCTCGAAGAGAACAAAACTGATTTAATATGTGAGCTCTGCGGTAAACCTATGGTAGTTAAACACGGCAGATATGGGAAATTTATAGGTTGCTCCGGGTATCCTGAGTGCAAGAACATTAAAAAGATAGTAAATAAGACGGGGACTAAATGTCCTAAATGCGGGGGAGATGTTATAGTCAGGAAAAGCAAGCGAGGCAGAATTTTTTATGGCTGTAATAACTATCCTGATTGTAATTTTATGTCATGGGATGAGCCGCTTAATGAGAAATGCCCCAGATGCGGGGAGCCGCTTTTCAAGAAAAACACCAAGAAATCGAAAATATATTGTGCGGCAGATGGATGCGGTTATGAGAAGGCAGGGGAAAATGAGTAATATTAATGTGATAGGAGCGGGACTTGCGGGGTGTGAAGCAGCGTGGCAGATTGCTAAAAGAGGCTTGTCTGTAAATTTATATGACATGAAACCAGGTAAGCTTTCGCCGGCGCACAGTGACCCTAATTTATGTGAACTTGTCTGTTCAAATTCCCTCAAGAGCGATGACGTATATACGGCTTCGGGTCTTTTAAAAGAGGAACTCAGAAAATTTGATTCATTGGTTTTAAGATGTGCGGATAAATGCAGGGTTCCGGCGGGAGGGGCTTTAGCGGTAGACAGAAAAAAGTTTTCCGGAGTGGTAACAGGGGAGATAAAATCCAATAAACTTATAAATGTTATAGAAAAAGAAGTAACGAGCATAAAAAAGGAGGATATTAATATAATTGCTTCAGGGCCGCTGACTTCGCAGGCGTTTGCCGAATACATATCAGACATATGCGGGGGCTGTCTAAGTTTTTTTGACGCAGCCGCCCCTATAATTACGGCGGAGAGCATAGATATGAGCAGGGCATTTTTTGCTTGCAGATATGGCAAAGGAAACAGCAGTGATTATTTGAATTGCCCCATGAGCGAGCAAGAGTACAAGAATTTTTATAATGAGCTGATAAATGCACAGAGAGCACCCATTAAAGATTTTGATATCTTAGACCCTAAGGTATACGAAGGCTGTATGCCGGTTGAAGTTATGGCATCGAGGGGGATGGATGCATTAAGATACGGGCCTATGAAACCTGTGGGACTAAGAGACCCGAAGACAGGTTCCGGGGCGTTTGCGGTGGTGCAGCTCAGGAAGGAGGATTGCGAGGGAAGTTTATATAATATGGTTGGTTTTCAGACAAATTTGAAGTTTGGTGAACAAAAAAGAGTTTTTGGTATGATACCGGCACTTAAAAATGCGGAAATCGTTAGATATGGCGTTATGCATAGAAATACATTTATTAATTCTCCCAGGCTTTTAGATGCAGATTACTCTATGAGATCTAACAAGAAAATCTTATTTGCAGGTCAAATCACCGGAACGGAAGGATATATGGAGTCGGTTTCATCAGGGATTGTTGCAGGGGTGAATGCAGCCTTGACGTACCGTAAATTGAACCCTCTTATTTTCCCGTGTGAGACCATGATAGGAGCACTTGCTGCGTATATAAGCAACAAAGCAATAAAAGATTTCCAACCAATGGGGGCTAATTTTGGAATACTTCCCCCTCTTGAGGATAAAATCAGGGATAAAAAACAGAGAAAAGCCGAAATGGCTAAGAGGTCACTCAATTTGATAGAGAGGATGGTTTTGAATGAAAATAATAGTTGATGCATTCGGGGGTGACAATGCACCTTTGGAGATAATAAAGGGATGTAAGCTTGCACAGAGTGAATATGGGTTTGAGATTATACTCTCGGGGAGCGAGAAAAAGATAAGGGACGTCTCAAAAGAAAACGGTCTGGACATCAAGGACATGAGTATACTTGACGCCGGAGACGTTATATTGATGAGTGACAAGCCGGATGAGATATTAAAGTCGAAATCAGAGAGCTCTATGGCGGTAGGACTAAAAAGTTTAGCCGGGGGGGAGGCGGATGCATTTGTGTCTGCGGGAAACAGCGGAGCACTTGCCGTTGGGGCGACAATGATAACAAAACGAATAAAAGGGATTTCCAGATGTGCATTTGCTCCGGTTGTGCCTAAAAATACGGGCGGATTTATGCTTATAGACAGCGGAGCGAATTCAGAGTGCAGACCTGAAATGCTAAGGCAGTTTGGAATAATGGGTTCTATATACATGCAGAAGGTTATGAAAATTGAAAATCCCAGGGTAGGTCTTGTAAATGTCGGGACAGAAGAGAATAAAGGAGATTTACTCAGGAAAAATACCTATAAACTTTTAATGCAGAGCGATATTAATTTTATAGGCAACGTCGAGGCTAGGGATATACCAAATGATGCGGCGGATGTGGTTGTTGCCGACGGATTCACCGGAAATATAATTTTAAAACTGTATGAGGGTATGGCGTCATTGCTTTTTGGCAAATTTAAAGATGTATTATCGAAAAACATTAAAACCAAGATGGCGGCGGCATTGATTTTATCGGATATGAGGGAGATGAAAAAGCAAATTGACTACAATCAATACGGCGGCGCACCCTTGATAGGGATAAGTGCCCCGGTATTTAAAGCACATGGCAGTTCAAAAGCAGTTACCATTAAAAATGCGATACGTCTTACGGGGGAATATGTGAAGGCTGATGTACCCGGGACAATTTCAGATGCGCTGCAGAAGATTAACAAGGGGGATATAAATGATGTTTGAACAGCTTGAGAAAGATATTGGATATAAATTTTCCAATAAAAAATATTTGCATATAGCACTTACGCATTCTTCGTACTCAAATGAATGCAACAACAAGATAAAAAACTATGAACGTCTTGAGTTTTTGGGTGACTCGGTTTTGGGAATAATTACATCTGATTATATATTCAGAAATTGTCCGGAGCTTCCTGAGGGAAAACTCAGTAAACTTAGAGCATCTTTGGTGTGTGAGAGAACTCTTTGTGAATTTTCAAAGAATCTGCATGTTGATAAATATATAAAGCTGAGTAGAGGAGAGAGACGGTCGGGAGGAGATAAAAGGGCGTCCATTTTAGCAGATGTATTTGAATCGATAACAGCTGCGATATATCTTGATGGGGGTATGGAAAACGCTAAAAAATTTGTACTTAAGTTTATTATTCCGGAGATAAAAAAACCCACAATAAGAAATACAAGAGATTACAAAACAGATTTACAAGAGATAGTCCAAAAGAACCCGGAGGATTATATAGAGTATGTCCTGGCAGACGAAAAGGGGCCTGACCATAATAAAGTGTTTACTGTGGAGGTGCTTTTAGATAACAACGTTGTCGGGAAGGGAACCGGCAAGAGCAAGAAGGAAGCAGAACAGCAGGCTGCAAAGGAAGCTTTGTCCTTGATGGGATATTGAAGCACGCAAATATATCGATATTTGTCCCTAACAATGGCTGCCCGCATATGTGCAGTTTTTGCAATCAGGTAAAAATCACGGGGAGCGCAAAACAGCCGGATGCAAACGACATTAAAACTGCTGTAGAAAATTCGGGGCTTTTTGGAAAAAAGGGAGTGCTAAGGGAAATCGCATTTTTTGGGGGGAGCTTTACAGCCATCGATAGAAACTACATGAAAGAGCTGCTTTCCTGTGCACACAAATACATAGAATTAGGTTACGCAGACGGAATAAGAATCTCGACGAGACCCGATTGTATAGACCATGAAATTTTAGATATATTGAAGTCTTACTCGGTAACTGCGATAGAGCTCGGAGCCCAAAGTATGCGTGAGGGTGTCTTAGAGGCGAACAACAGGGGGCATAGTGCAAAATCTGTCAAGGACTCATCGAGCTTAATAAAGGGGTATGGTTTCGAACTGGGCTTGCAAATGATGACGGGGCTTTATGGCAGCAGTATGGATGATGACATATACACCGCACAGGAGTTTATCAAACTAAAGCCCGATGTGGTGAGAATTTATCCCACAATAATAATGAAGGGGACGCACCTTGAGGAACTGTATGTTTTAGGAGAATATACACCTATGACATTAAACAGTGCGGTAGATTTGTGTTCGGAGCTTTTGTGTATGTTTGGGTCAAATGGTATAGACGTTATAAGGGTGGGACTGCACAGCTCAAAAAGTATGACTCAAAATTTTGTAGCGGGACCGTGGCACCCTTCATTCAGAGAACTTTGCGAAAACAAAATAATAATTGATAGGTGTATTGGAATTATCAAGAAGCTGAGACTTACGAATAAACCTGTGAGGATACTTGTCTCTCCTAGAGATTTATCGAAAGTCGTAGGGCAAAGGAGATTAGGGATAGAAGAAATTAAGAAAATCTGTCCGCAAGTGGAGGTCAAGCCTGAATCGAGTTTGAAATTGGGAAATTTGATTGTGGAGGAGCTAAAAAAATCATGAAATTAAAATTTCTTGAACTGCAAGGTTTTAAAACATTTCCTAACAAGACGACAATTAAATTTGTGGATGGGATATCGGCTGTTGTGGGGCCCAATGGCAGTGGTAAGAGCAACATAAGCGATGCTGTAAGGTGGGTTCTTGGCGAGCAGTCCGTAAAGAATTTACGCTGCAATAAACTCGAAGATGTGATCTTTGCGGGTTCTGGGTCCAAAGGAGCACAGGGTTTGGCAAGTGTAAGGCTCGTTTTTGATAATAAGGACGGTTGTGTAGAAAATCTCGATGATGAAATTTCCATTATGAGGAGATACAGTCGTTCGGGTGAGAGTGAGTACTTCATTAATATGAAACCGGCACGGCTAAGAGACATTAATGAACTGTTTATGGATACCGGCATGGGCAAGGACGGCTATTCTATAATCGGACAAGGCAAAATAGATGAGATAATTTCATCCAAAGCGAGCGAAAGACGTGAAATATTTGAAGAGGCGGCGGGAATATCAGGATGCCGCTACAAAAAAGAGGATGCTATCTGCCGGCTTAATCAGGCGGAGGATAACCTAAAAAGGGTTAAGGACATTTTATATGAGCTTGAGTCCAGAGTAGAGCCTCTGAAAAGGCAGTCGGACAAGGCAGAACTATATATGCAGTATTCGGAAAGTAAAAGAGGTCTGGAGATAAGTTTGTGGATGAGAGAAATTGATTCTTACAGAAGTGGTATTTCTCAGCACAAGGAAAAGCTTGAGATTATAAGGGACAAAAAGAGAGAAACTGAGCAAATTTTATTGGAATTTGAGAAAAAGATAGAGCAGTGTGTTTACAATAGCAACCTTTGTATTGCCGGGATAGATGAATGCAGACGAAATATCTCTCAGGCGGATGAAGATATATCAAAGAACAATAGTGAATTGATGATTTTGAAAAACAACATAGAAAATAATGTCGAATCGATAAGAAAGTATGAGTCTGAAATCGGCGAAAACAAGGATGAGCTTACAGAACTAGACCGGCAGATAAACGAAAAGTCAGACTTATTTGACAAGAAAAGTTCGGATATACAGGTAAAAAATGAGTCACTTGAGCGCATGATACAGGATTTAGAAAAAATCAAAGATAAATTTTTTGGCCGGACAGGCGTTGATTCAGATATAGAAAGTGAACTAAAGTCTGCTGAAAAGCAAAAAAGTGATACGGACATAGAAAAACTTTTAGCTCAATCTCAGTTAGAAGATGCGGAATCGAGGTGTGAAAGTATAGGGTCTGCTTTGGAATCTAAAAAGGCTGAATTAAAAAGAGCGAAAGAGCATTTGGAGGATAAAAACAGGGCTGCAAGTGAAATATCTCAGAAGTTAGAGGCTTTAATTAAAGACGAGTCGGTTATTTGCAGTGATTTGGACGCAAAGACTGAGCAGTATAATGTTAAGAAAAATGCACTTCAAAAGCTTATTTTGGACTCGGGCAGTGAACTGAGGAAAATCAAGCTTTTAGAAGAGTTGCGTCAAAATTTGGAGGGATTTTCTCACAGTGTAAAGTCCGTTATGAAAGAATCCGGCATAGGGAATATACGTGGTATAATCGATACGGTATCAAATGTTCTGAAGGTACCGGCGGGATATGCTACAGCAATAGATATATCGCTTGGAGCGGCTGCACAGAATATAATTACTGAGAATGAAGAGTCGGCAAAGTCAGCGATAAATTTTTTAAAGAAGGGTAAGCTGGGCAGAGCGACTTTTTTGCCCATTACGTCTGTAAGGGGGAGCAGAGCCGAACTAAAAGATACCGGAGTTTGTAGGGGAATTTTAGGGATTGCGGGAGATTTATGCGAGTACGATGACAGATACAAAAATATAATAAACTATCTTTTAGGAAGAATCATTATAGCGGACAATATTGACAATGCAGTCGTGATAGCAAGAAACTTCTCGAATAGATTTAAGGTTGTCACGCTGGATGGTCAAGTTATTAATGTCGGGGGTTCTTTGACAGGGGGGTCAGTCTCGAGTAAAACCGGTTTAATAAGCAGGTCAAGTGAGATAGAGGAACTTAAGAAAAATTATGACAAGATTAATAAGAAAAAACTGGATTTAGAAAAAGAGACTCACAACCTAAAAAAGCATATAGATGAAAATAAAAGCAGTCTGAGCCGCAGGAAAGAGGAGATTGAGAAAATCAGGACAGAAAAAAATTCACTTATGTCGGATATTTCGGTTCTAAGCAATCAAATAAACAACTATAAAATTTCAATAAAGGAATTAAATGATGAGTTGCAGTCCCAGGCGGAGAAAAAAGAAAATTTATCCGGTAAAATCAATAAATACGATGAGACATTTACAGTGCTGGATGAAAAAATTAATGGATTAAAGGTTAAGTTGGCGCAGGTGCAAAGCGTAAAAACCAAGTTTG
The DNA here is from genome assembly GCA_949422855.1 of uncultured Eubacteriales bacterium. Lineage (GTDB taxonomy): Bacteria > Bacillota > Clostridia > Oscillospirales > Acutalibacteraceae > CASPLG01. The sequence continues at coordinate 50,318 of CASPLG010000009.1, forward strand.
AAAAGCAAAGCGAAGAGAAAAATCTTGAAATTCAGAAACTTAGGACAGAACTGTTGATGATGCAAAATGAAACAGATGTTATAAGTGTTGAAATGAGTTCTCTTAAGAATAAAAGGGAAGAAAATATACGGCGAATAGATAAATTATCGCTGCAGATAGATAATATCAAAGTTCAAAACCGGGATATGGGTGAGCAAGCAGGTCTATTAGATTTGAAAATAGAGGAAATCAGCGAAAAAAAAGAAAGTCTGTGTAAGAAGGTAGAAAAAATCAAAGCGGAGAGGGAGAGTCTGGAAAAAGTATCATCACAGCTCAGAAAAGATGAAAAAGATAAGTCTCATATAAACGAAAATTTAGTTAAAGAACTATCCCGACTGGAGGAGCGGGGGATAAATATGCAAAAGGAATATGATACTACCGTCGCAAAGCTCTGGGATGAATATAATTTGACGTTGGGAGAGGCAAAAGGCTATACTCTTGATATTGAGGATCTAGGCTCTGCGAAAAAGGAACTTTCTATTTTGAAGTCTAAGATTAAGGCTTTGGGTGAGGTAAATACTGCTGCGGTAGACGAATACAAAGAGGTTAATGAGAGGTATTTGTTTATGAGGGAGCAGGTTGAAGACATTGAACGTTCAAAGAAGGCTTTGGTAAATGTGATAAATAATCTGAATAAAGATATGAAAGATATGTTTGTGAGTAAGTTCGATGAAATAAACAAAAATTTTTCTTACATAGTAAATGAGCTTTTCGGTGGGGGATGTGGGAGGCTCACTTTAGAGGACAGTGAGGATGTATTGTCTTGTGGGATAAACATATCTGTGCAAGTTCCGGGGAAAAAGGAGATTCATTTGGAGGCATTATCGGGAGGAGAAAAGGTTTTAGTTGCAATATCACTGTATTTTGCTATAATAAAAGTCAATCCGCCGCCGTTTTGCGTGCTCGATGAGATAGAGGCTGCATTGGATGACGTTAATGTAGACCGATTTGCTAAATATATCAGGAAAGTCTGTGAAAAAACGCAGTTTATAGTTATAACTCACAGAAGAGGCACTATGGAGGAATCCGATGCATTATACGGCGTGACCATGGAGGAGGAAGGAATCTCAAAGCTGCTTGAGCTTAGGGTTAATGAAGTAATAAATGCTTAAAATGCGTAACGTGAGGGGATTTAGACATGGGTTTTTTTGACAAAATTAAAAACGGACTTAAAAAAACCAAAGACAATATAGTTAATAAAATAGATTCTGTTATAAGGTCTTTTACAAAAATTGATGATGAGCTGTTTGAAGAGATTGAAGAATCACTCATTTTAGGGGATGTAGGTGTTAGCACTTCTCAAAAGGTATGTGACATGCTCAGAGAAAAAGTCAAGGAAACGGGAACGACAGACCCGGTTAAAATTAAGGATATGCTCAAGGAGATAATAAGCGGTCTGCTGGGGGACAATGCAGAGCTAAAACTGAACTCCAAGCCGGCTATAATATTGGTTGTTGGGGTAAATGGCGTAGGAAAAACCACAACGATAGGAAAGCTTGCGTATAATTTAAAACAGCAAAATAAGGAGGTTATCCTGGCGGCTGCGGACACATTTAGGGCGGCTGCGATAGAACAGCTTGATATATGGGCGCAGAGGGCCGGATGCGATATAATTAAGCAGGCTGAAAGTTCTGACCCGGCAGCAGTGATTTTTGATTCAATATCGGCGGCCAAAGCGAGAGATTTGGATGTAATAATATGCGACACTGCGGGGAGGCTGCATAACAAGAAAAATTTAATGTTAGAGCTTAAAAAGATTTCGAAAGTTATAAATAGGGAGCTGCCGGATGCAGATAAAGAGGTTTTGCTTGTGTTGGATGCATCCACAGGTCAAAACGCCATTAGTCAGGCACGGGAGTTTTGTGATGTAGCTGACGTAACGGGGATAGTTCTTACTAAGTTGGATGGCACTGCAAAGGGCGGAATGGTTTTAGCTGTAAAAGAAAAACTCGGTATACCCATTAAATTTGTTGGAGTTGGAGAGGGAATAGATGATTTGAGACCTTTTGACAGGGAAGAGTTTGTAAATGCCCTTTTTGACTGAGCGTATTTTTAGGGAGGGAATATGGAATTTTTAATAGCGACTTCCAATAAGGGAAAAATAGACGAATTTAATGAGATTATGAGTAAGTTGGGGATTAGAGCGGTTTCTGTTTATGAGAGATATAAAGATTTTGTCATGCCGGAGGAGACAGGAAATACGTTTGAAGAAAATGCACAGTTAAAGGCAGATACAGCGTATGATTTTGCAAAAAGCTGTGTTGTGGCGGATGATTCGGGTTTAGAGGTCGACGCTTTAAACGGGGCTCCGGGGATATATTCGGCGAGGTATGCGGGTGACAACGCAGCAGACGAAGATAACATAAAAAAGCTTTTGAATCAGCTATCCGGTGTGGAGCAAAAATACAGAACGGCAAGATTTGTTTGTGTACTTTGCTGTGTTTTGCCCGGGGGAGAAAGAATATTTTCACGTGGAGAATGTAGGGGCAGGATATCTGAAACCGTTGCCGGCAAGGGAGGGTTTGGATATGACCCGATTTTTTTGACAGATGGAGGAAAGACATTTGCAGAGCTTTCCGGTGACGAAAAAAACAGAATAAGTCACAGGGGAATTGCACTGAGAAAATTGTATTTGAAGTTAAGTGACAGATTTAAGGGGAATGTATAATGATTAGTAAAAAACGGGCATTGCTTAGGGCACAGTCGAACAGGATAGAAACAAGTGTTATTATTGGGAAATCGGGCGTGGGGGAAAAGCTCATTGAGCAGGTGAAAAATGCGGTGAACGCCAATGAACTTATAAAATGCAAGGTATTGGAAACTGCTATGATGAGTGCCTCGGATGCTGCAGATTTAATTGCAGGGGAGGTAAATGCCGAGGTTGTTTGTACTATTGGAAGGACGATTATTTTATACAAGAAGAAAAATAAACCAAAGAATAAAAAACCTCTGAAGATAAAAACTAAAGTAATGCCCCAAAGGCTCCGACACGATAAAAAGGTTAAAGTTAGGGTGTTTAAGCCTAGGGCTGCAAGAGCTAAGAAATGAAAAGGGAGGAAGATTTATGATTTATGAGGACGTGATAAAGCCTTTTTTAAGCGAGAAAAGATTTAAACATTGTTTAAACGTTGCAAGAGCTGCCGAAAAACTGGCTAAACAGTATGGTGCTGACCCTGAGAAAGCTAAAGTTGCGGGTGTTTTGCACGACATAACAAAAGAATGGACTGTGCAACAGCACTTGAAATTTGCCGAGGAGTTTGGCATAGAGCTGACCGAATTTGAATTCAGTTCTGAGAAGCTGTTTCATGCGATGACGGGAAGTGCTTATGCGAGGCACATTTTAGAGATAAACGATGACGACATTTTAAATGCAATCAGATATCATACCACCGGCAGAGCTGGGATGTCTTTGCTTGAAAAGGTTGTATTTATTGCAGATTTCATATCTGATGACAGAGATTATAAGGGGGTAGATGAGATTAGGAAGTGGGCTTATAGGGGTCTTGACAAAGTGATGATGGAGGGGCTTGCATATACGGTAAAGGATTTATCGAAATCAAATAAGCCTATACACCCCAATACATTTGGGGCTTACAATGAAATTGCATTAAAAAGAGTGAAGGGTGAAAAGGTAGTGAAAGCATCGGAGCTGTGCAGTAAGGTATGTGAGATTTTGGAGAATAAAAAGGCTATTGAAGTGAATTATAGCTGTGTAAAAGACGTTTCTGTGCTTGCGGACTATTTTATTTATGCGACGGGGACAAGCAATACTCATGTAAAGTCTCTGGCTGAGGAGGTAGAACTCAAGCTTAAGGAAAAGGGGATTTACCTCGATAGGCGGGAGGCTGATAAATATGGGACATGGATTTTGCTGGATTACGCAGATGTGATTGTGCATATTTTTACAGAGGATGCAAGAAAATTATATAATCTGGAGGAATTATGGGATAAAGTTCGGAGTGAGCCTAAATAATTAGGATGTATTTTCAATATGGTAAGGAGACTTGGTTATGCAGAAGGTAAAAAAATATGATTTTAAAGCTGTTGAGAAAAAATGGCAAGATATATGGGATAAAGACAAACCGTTTGCTGCGAAAAATGACCTTTCGAAACCCAAATTTTATGCACTGGTTGAATTTCCGTATCCTTCAGGACAGGGACTTCATGTTGGACACCCGAGGAGTTATACGGCACTTGACATTGTATCGAGAAAGAGGAGATTCCAGGGATACAATGTTTTGTACCCCATGGGTTGGGATGCCTTTGGGCTTCCGACGGAGAATTTTGCCATAAAGAATAAGATGAAACCGAGCGAAGTTACAAAAAACAACATAGCGAGATTTAAAAAACAGCTTAAATCACTGGGTCTGTCCTTTGATTGGGACAGAGAAATCAATACAACAGACCCAGAATATTACAGATGGACGCAGTGGATATTTTTGCAGTTGTATAAGCACGGTCTTGCGTATAAAAAAATGACTGATGTAAACTGGTGTACGTCTTGCAAGTGCGTGCTTGCGAATGAAGAGGTGGTAAACGGGACATGTGAGAGGTGTTCCAGCGAAGTTATACATAAGAAAAAATCTCAGTGGATGTTAAAAATAACACAGTATGCACAGAGGCTTATTGACGATTTGGATTTAGTTGATTATCCCGAAAGGGTGAAGGCACAGCAAAAAAATTGGATAGGGCGTTCCGAGGGAGCGCAGATAGATTTTGAAACAAATCAGCAAGATAAAATTAAAGTATTTACCACACGTCCGGACACGATTTTTGGTGTGACTTATATGGTTATTTCGCCGGAAAACCCTATTATAGAAAAGTGGAGGGATAAAATCTCTAACATGGAGGCTGTAGACGAATACATAAAAATTTCGGCAAAAAAATCCGAACTTGAAAGAACAGACCTTGCAAAGGAGAAAACAGGCGTTAAAATAGACGGAGTTTACGCACTGAATCCCTTTACAAAAAACAAGATTCCGATTTTCATATCCGATTATGTATTGATGTCGTATGGCACGGGTGCTATTATGGCTGTTCCGGCTCATGATCAGAGGGACTGGGAATTTGCAAATAAATACAATATAGAAATTAGGGAGGTTATAAGCGGAGGAGACGTAAAAAAAGAGGCATATACAGACTGTACGGGCGCAGTTATGATAAATTCCGAATTTTTGGACGGGATGAGTGTAGAAAAGGCAAAAGAAGAGGTTATACTTCGTCTGGAGCGAGAGAAGATAGGAAACAGGAAGGTCAATTACAAGTTAAGAGACTGGATTTTTTCCCGCCAGAGGTACTGGGGCGAACCTATACCGATTATTCACTGTGATAAGTGCGGCTATGTACCGCTTGATGAAAGTGATTTACCGCTTAAGCTTCCTGATACGGATTTTTATGAGCCATCCGCAGATGGGGAATCACCATTATCATCAATGGATGATTGGGTTAATGTAAAGTGTCCTAAGTGCGGGAAGGATGCGAAACGTGAAACTGATACAATGCCGCAATGGGCGGGGTCATCTTGGTATTTTCTAAGGTATCTTGACAATCACAATGACAAATGTTTGGCGGATAAAAAATTAATAGATTACTGGATGCCGGTTGACTGGTACAACGGCGGAATGGAGCACACTACACTTCATTTGCTCTACAGCAGATTTTGGTATAAATTTCTCTATGATATAGGGGTTGTTCCTACTAAAGAGCCGTATTCCAAGCGTACAAGCCATGGTTTGATACTAGGGGAAAACGGTGAAAAAATGAGTAAATCCAGGGGCAATGTAGTTAACCCGGATGATATTGTTAATGAGTACGGGGCTGATACGCTCAGACTTTATGAGATGTTTATCGGAGACTTTGAAAAGGCGGCACCTTGGAGTCAGGAAGGGATAAAAGGCTGTAAAAGGTTTTTGGAAAGGTTCTGGGGCCTGCAGGGCATATTATCGGACGGGGACGGAATAAGGGATAATATGAGTGTAATTATCAATAAGACTATAAAAAAAGTCAGCGAAGATATAGAGAATCTAAAATTTAACACAGCGATTGCGGCTATGATGACCCTTATAAATGAGATATATGAATCAGGGAGTGTTACCCGGAGAGAATTGTCTGTATTTACCATAATTTTAAGTCCGTTTGCACCGCATATAGCTGAGGAGGTTTGGCAGTCATGCACTCTTGGGGACGGAACCTTATCAGATGAGGTCTGGCCGGAGTTTGATGAGGAAAAATGCAAGGATAAAGTTACGCAGATAGCGGTTCAGATAAACGGGAGAATAAAATACAGACTTGACGTTGAGTCTGACATATCTGAGGAAAGACTGTGGGAGATTTTAGATAGTGACCCGGAATTTTTAAAAATTATTGACGGAAAACAGGTAATTAAAAAGATATATGTACCTAAAAAGCTTGTAAATATAGTTGTTAGGCAGTGAATCGGCAAGTCTTAAGAATATTTACATAAATCACGGGGTTTTTTCCAGGTTCAATAAAAAGTTTTTTATGTCTATACCGCCGGCATATCCCACTAAATTTCCGTTTGTACCTACTACTCTGTGGCAGGGCACAATAATAGGCAAAGGGTTTTTGTTATTTGCTCCTCCGACTGCACGAAAAGCTTTGGGATTTCCTATTTGAGCCGCGATTTGTTTATATGTTTTAGTTTGGCCGTATGGGATGCAGTATAGAGCATTCCATACTTTTTGTTGAAACTCGGTACCGTAGAATTTTATAGGCAAATCGAATTTAGTTATTTTTTTATGGAAATAGCTATCGATTTGTTTTT
>CASPLG010000010.1 GCA_949422855.1 uncultured Eubacteriales bacterium
TGGCCTAAAACAGCTTTAAATGCCAATTTTATAAAACTCATTTTGCATATTTAACTCTGTTGTATCTACGCATGTGGCACTGTCTTTAAAAAATAGTTGACTTAAGGCTATTGCCGTGGCATAATTGAGCCAATGTTTTAGTTTTGTGAGGAGAAAAATTATGAACAAAGAATTACCAAAAGTGTATGACCCGGAGAAAATCGAAGAGAAAATTTATAAATTTTGGGAGGAAAATGGTTTCTTTAAATCAAGCATTAATCATGAACGGAAGAGCTATACAATAGCCATGCCGCCGCCTAACATAACAGGAAAGCTTCATATGGGTCATGCCCTTGACAACACTATACAGGACATATTGGTAAGATTCAAGAGAATGAAAGGCTATGAAGCTTTGTGGATTCCCGGAACTGACCATGCCTCAATTGCAACGGAGGTCAAGGTGGTTCAGCAAATAGAAAAGGAGGGCTTGAGCAAGAAAACTCTAGGTAGGGAGAAATTTTTGGAGAGGGTATGGAAGTGGAAAGAAGAGTACGGAAATACAATAACACGTCAGATAAGAAAACTCGGGGCTTCTTGCGACTGGAGCAGACAGCGCTTTACCATGGATAAAGGATGCTCGAGAGCTGTAAACGAATTTTTTGTAAGAATGTATGAAAAGGGTCTTATATATAAAGGGGAGAGGATTATAAATTGGTGTCCTAACTGCAAAACATCGCTTTCTGATGCTGAAGTTGAGTTTAAAGAATCAGAGGGTAAGTTTTGGCGTATTAGGTACAGGTTGTGTGAGGGAGACGGTTTTGTTGAAATTGCAACGACTCGTCCGGAGACTTTGTTGGGAGACACGGCTTTGGCTGTAAACCCCGACGATGAAAGGTACAAAAACTTAATAGGTAAAAAGGCAATTGTCCCGCTTGTAAACAGAGAGATTCCAATTATTGAAGATAGCTATGTAGAAAAGGATTTTGGCACAGGCGTCGTAAAAATAACACCTGCACATGACCCGAACGATTTTGAAGTTGGAATGCGTCACAATTTAGAGATTATAAAGGTCATAAATGACAGAGCTATAATGAATGAAAACGCGGGTAAGTACCGTGGGCTTGACCGATACAAGGCGAGAAAGGAGATTGTTAAGGATTTAGAGAGTGAAGGTTACCTGATAAAAGTAGAGGATATAAAGCATAACGTTGGCAAATGTTATAGGTGCTCTGAGGACATAGAACCTATGATATCGATGCAGTGGTTTGTTAAGATGCCGCCGCTGGCTCAGCCTGCAATTAAACTTGTAAAGGACGGTAAAGTTAAATTTATACCTGATAGATTTAGTAAAATTTATTATAACTGGATGGAGAATGTAAAAGATTGGTGTATATCAAGACAGCTATGGTGGGGGCATAGAATTCCGGCATGGTATTGTGAAGAGTGCGGTGAAATTAATGTTTCTCGTGAGGAAGTAAAAGTATGTTCTAAATGTGGATCTGACAAACTGCACCAAGATGAAGACACACTTGACACGTGGTTTTCAGCCGCACTATGGCCGTTTTCTATTCTCGGTTGGCCGGACAAAACGCCGGAACTTGATTATTATTATCCCACTGATACTTTAGTTACGGGATATGATATAATATTTTTCTGGGTTTCGAGGATGATATTCTCTTCAAAGGAGCTTTTAGATAAAGAGCCTTTTAAAAATGTGCTTATACATGGTTTGGTACGTGATGCACAGGGGAGGAAGATGTCAAAATCCCTAGGCAACGGCATAGATCCCATTGAAGTAATAGATAAATATGGTGCAGATGCTCTTCGCTTTGCACTGATAACAGGAAATACTCCTGGCAATGATATGAGATTTTCAGATGAGAAAATATTATCAAGCAGAGGCTTTGCGAATAAGATTTGGAATGCAGCACGGTTCATACATATGAATGTTGATGGAACGAATCTTGAAAATAAGCTTTGTAGGGATCCTGATACTATAGAAAAATGGATTATAAGCCGCTATAACACCATAGTAAAAAAGGTCAGCGATGATATGGAGAAGTTTGAGTTGGGGGGGGCTCTTCAGAAGATTTATGATTTTATATGGGATGAGTTTTGCGACTGGTATATAGAGTTTTCTAAAATAAGACTCCAGAAAGAAGAGGATTACTCTCAGACTATAAGAAACACCCTGGTTTATGTTTTAAGCGGAGTACTAAAACTCTTGCATCCATTTATGCCGTATATTACAGATGAAATTTGGTGCTCTTTCCCCCATGATGGTAAATCAATTATGGTATCTTCCTATCCGCATTATGACGAAAAATTATCTGATAAAGCGGCAGAAACTGAAATTTTAGGGGTGATGGAAGTTATCCGTGCGGTGAGAAACAGACGAAGTGAGATGAATATTTCCGCCAACAAGAGACCGACATTGTATATAACATCAGAAGCAGGTGCAAATCTAGATAAGTACGAAGAAATTATTAAAACTTTGACCTTTTCGAATAAGATTATTTTTGATAGATTGCCGAGTACAGATGATTTTGTCACTATTGTCGCAAGCTGCGCAAAGGTATATATTGCGACAGATGAACTTATTGATAAAAAAGAAGAACTATGCAGGCTCAAAAAGGAGCTGGAATCGTCAAAAAATTCCCTGGAAAGATCAAAACAGCAGCTTTTAAATCAGGATTTTGTTTCTAAAGCTCCTAAAAATGTAGTGGACAAAGTGATTGATACTAAAAAAAGACTGGAAAAGAAAGTAATAGAACTACAAAAATCGATAGATGTATTTAAGTAAAAATTAATGTATATATTTGGAAATTAGCCGGCTCTGGTACTTATTTCAACAAATTATACAGTTGCAATCTCTTATTATAGTACTAAGGGGTTGCTTTTTCTGTAAAACTTTTTTACGTAAGTTAATTTTTAGAGAAATATGTAGGAAGGAGAAGAGATAATGGGTGTAAATATATCTGAAGATTTTGAAGGAGTGGTTGCGGCTTTGGAAGGAGATATAGATCACCACACGGCTAGGGATATGCGAGAGTTAATTGATTCATATGTTTCTAAGGTTGCTCCGAAGATGCTTAAAATAGACTTTGGGAAAATACAGTTTATGGATAGTTCAGGGATAGGACTTATAATGGGAAGATATAAACTTATGTGTTCACTGAAGGGGGAGCTTAAAGTTATAAATATACCAAAAAGGATAGAAAAAATGGTAAAACTGTCCGGTCTTACCAAATTAGGTATATTTAATTATTGCTCCAAAACCACATAATATAAAGACGTGAAAATAAGAGGGGACAAAAAACCAATGAATAACATTATAAATGAGATGAGTGTAAATTTTTTGAGTAAATCATGTAATGAGAGTTTTGCCAGAACAGTAGTTGCGGCTTTTGTGTCACAGATGGACCCTACAATAGATGAAATTTCAGACATTAAAACAGCTGTATCGGAGGCTGTTACAAACTCAATAGTTCATGCTTATAAATCAGGAATAGGTGTAATTTATATATCAGCTAAGATGTATGATAACGGAAAAGTAATCATAAAAATCAGGGACAAGGGGTGTGGGATAGAAGATGTAGAGCAAGCTATGCAGCCGCTTTTTACAACGGGAGGCAGTGACCGGTCAGGGCTGGGATTTGCAGTTATGCAGAGCTTTATGGATAAAATAAAAGTATCGTCAAAAGTGGGCAAAGGGACGAGTGTAACACTTGAAAGACATATAATTTGTAGGTCGAGAGCAAATGGTTGTTAATAGTACATATATAGAGGCTAATATGGGTTTAGTTCATGCCTGTGCTAAGAGATTTGTCAATAGGGGAATAGAATATGAAGATATGGTTCAGGCAGGATGCATTGGTCTAGTAAGGGCAGATAAATCATTTGATAAAGAAAGAGGAGTCAAATTTTCCACATATGCAGTTCCGTTTATATTGGGAGAAATAAAACAGTTGTTTCGCAGTGGTGGGGCAATAAAGGTAAGCAGAGGATTAAAAGATCTATCTATAAAAGTACATAGAGAAATAGAAAGGTTTTTACTACAGCATAGCAGAAATCCAACTCTGGAGGAGTTATCAGAAATTCTGAATGTTAGTAGGGAGGATGTCTTTGAAGCATTAGAGTCATCCCAAAAACCAATTTCTTTAACTGTTTCTTCTGATGATAAGGGTGATGAAGAGATTAAAGTTCCGGTTGAATTTGACGATGAAAAAATATCATCGAAAATTTCTCTCATGCAGTTGCTGGAGAAGCTATGTAAAACAGATAAAACTTTAATAATTTTGCGTTTTTTTGAGTGTAAAACCCAGTCACAAACGGCAAAAATTTTAGGTGTAACCCAGGTTTGGGTATCTAGAAGAGAAAAATATCTGCTCGGAGAGCTAAGGAAAAAATTGACATAATTTCTTATAAATAAAACATTTATTTTTTAACGACTTCTTTAAATTTATAAACCACCAACTAAAAATTGGTGGTTATAGTTTTGTAAACTACTTCATATTTTTTTCGCATTCCTGAATCATTTTCTTCACCATTTGGCCGCCTATAGCTCCGGCTTCTTTGGCTGTCAGATGTCCATTATAACCTTCCTTAAGGTCTACGCCGACTTCATTGGCAGCTTCCATTTTGAACCTATTAAGGGCATTCTTTGCCTCAGGTATTGCAGCCTTATTCTTGTTTGACATAGCTTTATTCCTCCTTTACCTTTTATTTTTGCAAAATTACAGGCTTTTAGATTTTAGGATAGATGAAAAATTAAATATGATCTTTATTTTATTTTTCAGTCTTCCCAAGTGTATTATGTGAAGTAGATACAAATTTATTTAAGGAAAATTATGCATTATAACACAATATATAATTATGTATTTTAAAGTCTGCATAAGAAATAATATACTATTCTTTTTATTAGGAGGAACGATTTATGGCGAGAAGAATAGGAAAATACACGTTGGAAATGGAAAATAGTCCCGTTATAGAGGAATTTGCGGCAGTGGTGGGAAAAAAAGAGGGGGAGGGTCCATTAAAGAATTATTTTGACAAGGTTTTTCAGGACACGTCCCTAGGACAATCATCTTGGGAAAAAGCTGAAAGCCAGTTGCAGCTCGAGGCTGTTGAACATGTACTCAGAAAAGCGAATCTGGATGCGTCAGAAATCAATTATATTTTTGCAGGAGATTTGCTTAATCAATGCACGTCGTCTACCTTTGGACTCATGAAACTAGAGATACCGTTTTTAGGACAGTATGGAGCGTGCTCTACAATGGCTCAAACTTTATCTATGGCCTCTGTAATGGTAGATTCCGGCGCTGCGAAGAGGAGTATAGCAGTAACGTCTTCGCATTTTTGTTCTGCAGAGAGGCAGTTCAGGTTTCCGTTGGGTTACGGCGGACAGCGTGCGCCAACAGCTCAATGGACAGCAACCGGTTCCGGAGCTATAGTGGTATCCGGCAGTGGGAGTGGGCCTCAAATCAAGCACGTAACTATCGGACGAATAACCGACTTAGGAGTAAAAGACCAAACAAACATGGGAGCGGCCATGGCCCCGGCAGCGGCACGCACTATGAAAGATTTTTTAGCTGATACCAATACAACTCCTGATGATTATGATATGATATTAACCGGAGATTTAGGAGAAATTGGCAAAAAGTTACTACAAGAACTCCTCTTGAAGGATGGAATAGTTCTCTCAGATAATTATAATGATTGTGGACTGATGATTTATAACAAAGAAGAGCAAGATGTTCATGCCGGGGGCTCAGGCTGCGGATGTTCAGCATCAGTACTATGTTCTGTTATTCTAGATAAAATGAGAAAAAAAGAGTTAAAAAATATATTATTCATGGCAACGGGCGCACTGATGTCGTTAACTTCGGCTCAACAGGGCGAGAATATCCCGGGGATAGCACATTTAGTGCATATAGAATCGTGAAATTTTATTTTATTACTAAAAGGTGAACGTAATAAATCGGATAGGGGGAGAATATATTTTAATAAAATAAGATTATATATAATTGTATTTGAATAAGAACACGGGTAGGTATTTTGATGAAAAAATGGCTGATTTTTGCAGTGCTAATTCTAATAGGTTTATTTGTGCCGGGTTGTACCAACAAATTGTCTGACGCAAATTATCTAAACAGTTCAATTGACGGGGCTATTAAAATTAAAGATAAGGATAAAGAATATGAATGTAATTTACAGCACACTGCGGAACAAGTCAATAGATTAGAGATAACTAAACCGGAAAATATTGCGGGTCTTACGTTTATTTGGGAGGGAGAAAGCTATAAAGTTCTGTGGAAGGATCTTTCATGTGAGTTAAACAAGAAATTCTTGCCTCAGGGAGCTTTTGCGGAGGTGATAATAAATATTCTAAATTTAGTGTCCGACACAGATAGTTTAAATTTGGAAAGTGACGATGGCAGCACCCGTGTATTTACGGGAAAAAGCAGTTTTGGCAAATTTAAGTTATGCGCAAATAATGACGGCACAATTACTAATATCTCTGTACCGGATGAAAGTTTAGAAGTTACCTTCACCGCCCAGGATTGATAATAATATTATCTATTTTGTTATTAATTTACTCTTTATCCTCTCATTCGCTGCCCTAAAATATGATGATTATCTAGCCTAAATTGTCTATAATCATCATATTTAGCTTTTGCCAGTGACGTAATTCCTCATTGTTAATTGTGAGTTGCTGTTTTAGTTGTTTGGAGGGGTTCTGAGGGGTAAGTGTCACAAGACATTTAAAAGCACATGGCATAAGGTCTACACTTGAAATGCCGCACAGAAGGCCTTGTGTAAAATCCCTCAATTCGAGCGGATTAAATATATAAAGTAGGTCCTCCTCCAGTGCATTGAATTGATTGAAAAATGAAAAACGGATTAACATATCACTGTAAATTACTTTGCCTGAGCAGTAGATTTCAGTTTTTCGTCCTTTCGGGGTAAAAGTACTTATAAACAATGTCGCATTGTAAACATTATCATCCTTGGTTTTTTGACTTATATCTATGACACCGTCTTTTAAGCGTTTATATCGACCGTCATAGAAATATATATACAGTTTGTTTGCCCTAAAAAAGGGACTTTTATTAATAAAATTGCTCATGGGGGATAATACGGTAGGCTTTTTAGACGGACCATCTATTAGTTTACTCGGTTCTACGTTAAGTGCATCACTGATATTGTATAATGTCTCGATATCCAGTACGATTTCCCCATTTTCATATTTACTCATGCTTGCACGGCTTTTATGGATTTTATCTGCCAGTTGTTGCAGGGTCAACCCCTGTATTTTACGGTATTTCTTAATTTGCTGACCAACATGCTCGCTTATTTTACTCATAAATGTACCTTTCCTATAAGTTTCTTTAGAATATAAAGATCAATATAATGTTGTATCGGTATTATCCCGGAGATGACAGTTGATAATTAATATTCTATCATGAAGAAACTTTACAATGCAATATTCTCATTTAAAGAACTTTTTTAAAATTTGTATAATTATTTTTTAATTGCTATAATATAATCACTATTAATTTAACAGGAGGGGTTTTTTAAATGAAGTCCAAGTCAAAGGGTGGGTTCAGTGGCTCGCTCGGATTTATACTTGTAGCGGCAGGAAGTGCCGTGGGCGTGGGAAATATCTGGCGATTCCCATACTTAGCGGCACAGGATGGCGGCGGAGTTTTTCTAATGATTTATTTATTACTCGTGTTAACCTTTGGCTTTACTTTGTTGACAACGGATATCGCTATAGGACGTCGCACGAAACAAAAAGCGTTAACTGCTTTTGGTTCAATTAACTCCAAATGGGATTTTCTTGGCAAGCTTACGTTTTTAATACCGATAATTATAATGACTTATTATGGTGTAATAGGCGGATGGGTGCTTAAGTACGTGACTGTTTATTTGAGCGGAAATAAATCACAAGCAACTCAAAGTGATTATTTTACATCATTTATATCATCAAAAGTGTCTCCCATTGTTTTTATGCTGATTTTTATGGCGGTAACGGTTTTTATAGTTTATTTTGGTGTAGAGAAGGGCATAGAACGTTTTTCTAAAATGGTAATGCCGGGACTAATAATTATGATAGCGGGAATTGCTATATTTTCGCTGACACTTAGGTACACAGACACCTGTGGAGTGGAACGCACAGGTATGCAGGGGCTGATGCTTTACTTAAAACCGGATTTTACCGGGATGACTTTTTCCAAATTTTTAAAAATTCTACTCGATGCAATGAGTCAGTTGTTTTTCTCACTCAGCGTGTCAATGGGAATTATGATTACGTATGGTTCATATGTAAAAAAGGACGTCAATCTGAGCCGTTCCATTAAGTATATAGAACTTTTTGATACAGGTGTTGCTCTGCTTGCAGGTATAATGGTTATTCCGGCGGTTTATGTATTTTACGGGACACAAGGAATGACTTCGGGACCCGGACTAATGTTTATTTCTCTGCCGAGAGTATTTGCCGCAATGGGGAGTATTGGTACAATTATTGGTCTAGTATTCTTTCTTATGGTGACATTTGCGACCCTAACATCTTCTATTTCCATCATGGAGACACTGGTAGCAAATTTTATGGATTTATTTCACATGTCACGCAAAAAAACAAGTCTGATTATGGGAATAGTTTTTTCCGCTGCATCGGTGGTAATATGTCTGGGATATAATGTATTTTATTTTAAACTGCCTCTTCCGAACGGGCAATCAGCACAATTACTCGACCTTATGGATTATGTCAGTAACAGCTTTTTAATGCCTTTAATTTCGTTTTTAACATGTGTTTTTATTGGATGGGTTGTTAAACCTAAGTGGATTGTAGAGGAGATGGAGGCTAGTGGGGATAAATTTACTCGTAAAAAGCTTTACAGTGTGATGGTTCGTTATGTAGCACCAATAATCATGGCAGCACTATTTTTTCAATCGACGGGAATATTATAAGCAGTATTAGTGCTGACTATTGACTCTGTCCTACAAGAGTCGTAAGTAAAAAAAAGCGGGGGAGGAGTCAAAATCCTCCTCTGTTTGAGCGTACTTTATTTAAATTTATAACTTTATCTGCCCAGTTTTTATAAAAAGTGGTTTCGTGTGAAACTAAAATTAAATTTCCTTCCCATTTTACAAGTTGCTGCTTTAAAATCTCTTTAGAATCGGCGTCCAAATGATTTGTAGGTTCATCGAGAATCAAAAAATTGGACTTGGTATTTGTCAGAATGCAAAGTTTGACTTTGGACTGTTCTCCACCACTTAAAGTGCCGATTTTCTGAAATACATTCTTCGCCATGACCCCGCATCCGGCTAAATTTTTCCGAACTTCCTGCTGAGACTGTTTTGGAAACTTTTCGGAAATGATTTCAAATGCAGATTCGTTTGGGTCTTTCCAAGATAGACTCTGTTCAAAGTAACCTATTTTTACTGAATCTGCAAATTTAAACGAGCCCCCGATTGCAGGGATTTGCCCTATCAGAGTTTTTAAAAGAGTAGACTTACCAATGCCATTGAATCCGGTAATTACAACTTTTTCGCCTGCCCTTATTTCAAAACTTATTTTGGGCAAAAGGACCTTATCATATCCTATTTCCAAGCCGTGTACCTTAAGTGCCTTTTGTGCTGAAATGGGAAGGGAGACTAATTTAAAATTAGGTTTTGGAGGTGTTTGGGGAGGAGGGAGGACGTCGATTTTTTCCAATGCCTTCATTCTGGACTGTGCTTGTTTTGCGGTTGAAGCCCTGACTCGGTTTTTAGCGATGTAATCCATGTGTTTTTTAATTTCTTTTTGCTGTGCCTGAAACTGTCTAATATAGTTTTCACGACGTAAACCTTTTATCTCTAGGAATTTTGAAAAATTACCGTTGTACTTTGTGATTTTTTGGAACTGTATATCAAGAATACAGTTAGTGATTTTTTCCAAGAAATCGAAATCATGAGAAACTACCAGGAATTCCCCCTCGAAGCTTTTTAAATACTCTGTAAGCCAGTTTACATGTTCGACGTCTAAAAAGTTGGTGGGTTCGTCCAGCAGCAAAACATCCGGATTTTCAAGTAATAGCTTTGCAAGAATTACCTTAGCACGCTGTCCTCCACTCAAATTTCCAAGTAAGCTTTCAACTCCTATTGCAGAGATTCCGAGCCCATTTGCGACCTTTAGGATAGTACTTTCGATTTCATAAAAACCCCGATTTAGAAGAAAATTTTGATAGTCTGAGGCTAATTGTGAAGTTTTTTCGTCGAGGTTCTCAGACATATTTTCATAAATTTTATTAAGTTCATTTTCTACCGCATACAGGTCGTAAAAGGCTGTTTTTAGGTATTCAAAAATTGTAAGTGTCTGGTCAACATCCGCATACTGGTCAAGGTAGCCTATTTTAATATTTTTCTGCCATCTTATTTGGCCTTTATCCGGTACAATTTCGCCTACAAGCAATCGTAAAAGTGTAGTTTTGCCCGTTCCGTTCTGCCCGACAATCCCTACATGCTCCCCTTTGAATATCTCAAACTTAGCATTTTGGTACAAAATTTTATCCTTAAATGAGTGTCTTAAATTTTCTACTTTTAAAATTCCCATGATTCTCTCCTTTGGTTTTTCAAAACCAACGTGATTAATATATAATATAGCTTTCTATGCTTATACTTACTCCAAAAAAAACAGGAGTGCTTCTTTGTACCCATTAAACCCTTTGCCCGATATTGTTTTTTTGCAGGCTGTGGTTATGAGCGATTTTTTTCTGAAATCTTCTCTTGAACTTATATCCGAAATATGCACTTCAACTGTTGGAATAGCAACAGATTTTAGTGCATCTAAAATTGCAACGCTTGTGTGAGTGTAAGCTGCCGGGTTAATTATTATACCATCGTATTTTTTATAGTAAGCATCTTGTATTTTATCTACTAAACAGCCCTCATGATTGGACTGATAAAAATCCACTTCGATATTATTATCCCAAGCAATTTTTCTTATAACTTTTATCTCCATAAACCTCTTTTTCTCTGATTCCAAGCATATTTATATTTGGGCCGTTAACAACTAGTATTCTCATAAAAATCCTCCAGAATTTTTCTTACGGCTTCATGAGCAGCCCCATTATTTTGAATTATCATGTCACTGAAATTCCGGTAAAGATCCTTTCTTATGTGGT
This sequence comes from uncultured Eubacteriales bacterium, assembly GCA_949422855.1. GTDB lineage: Bacteria > Bacillota > Clostridia > Oscillospirales > Acutalibacteraceae > CASPLG01. Next base: position 11,148 of record CASPLG010000010.1, read on the forward strand.
ACATTTTCTCCAATTTTTTTAAAGTATCGGATAAGGGTCGTCCTTTGGTTTCCAATATTTCCAGACCTCTTTCAATCCAATATATACGTCCGTTTTGCTTTAAAGGTAAATAATTATCGGAATCTAAAATGGCACCCCCACCGGTTGATATCACGCAGTTGTTCTTTTTACCACATTCATAAATTACGGATTTCTCTCTTTTTCTAAATGTTTTTTCACCATATTTGTTAAAGATTTCGGGTATTGTAATTTGATATAAATCTTCTACTTTTTCGTCTATATCAATAAATTTCTTTCCTAATTTTTCTGCTATCAGCTTACCTATCGTAGTCTTTCCACTCCCTGGCATTCCGATAAGAATAATGTTAGAAAGCTCTAGGGTTAATTCTTTTATTATTCTTTCGCTTACAGAATCATCTAATTTCGTATTTTTAAATAATTCCGCAGAGATTTTTGCCTGTTCTACGAGCATGGGTAAACCACTGGCAGTTGGAATATTATATTTTTTCCCTTGGGCCAGCAAATCCGTGCAAAAAGGATTATACACAACATCTACTAACCCACATAGATTTTTAAAATTGCTTATATCAACTAAATTATCTCCATTGTTGGGATACATCCCTACCGGTGTTGTGTTTATAATTATTTCAGCGTCTGTATGCGTATAAACAGTTTTGTAATTCAGCGTACCGGTTCTTGAAACAACTAAGGTTTGCTTTGCTTGTAAATCTTCTGCAAGTGCCCTGGCAGTAGCAGAAGTTCCTCCACTGCCAAGTATAATAACCTTTTTGTTTTTCAGGGAAATTTTAGAGCGATTTATAGTGTATTTTAGCCCAAAATAATCCGTGTTATAACCTGTAAGGATGCCATTTTTGTTCACCACGGTATTTACGCTGCCGACTCTTTTTGCAATAATATCAAGCTTATCGCAATAGTGCAAGGCTGACCTTTTATACGGTATCGTTATATTAAGACCCTCAAAAATCCTTGATTTGAGCATAGATTCTAATTCACGAAGCGAACCGCTATGCAGCTCATAATTGTACAAACCAAATTTTTCATGGATAATCTTAGAGTAGCTATGAGACAAATCCTCACCAAATAGTCCGTATTGCATACGCTGCGCTCCTCTGTGAATTATTTTTCTTTCAACATCTATTCTTTGGCTAGTTAACATTATTTACCGTAACTAAGTACCTCTATTATATTATATTTCTAGCATATGTCAACAAGAATCAATCGTTTGAATTGCAATGTAAAAAATCTCTTTTGATAGATAAATATTTGCCGTTGAAAATTTTGGTTATAATCAGCCTAACCTTAGCAGGACATGGTTTTTCTCATAGTCCTTGCTAAGGTTTTAAGTGGTGTGCCTTCAGTCTTAAAAAAGTATTTATATTGCAAATTGCTCGATTAGACCTGACGCTAGATATATTGCTATGTCATCCATTACTCTATTAAAAATATTATAAGAATCTGCAAGTGTAGAGTAAATACCCTGTGAGTTGTTTTTTATTTCCTGGTCTAAAATATTGATTTGGTTGCCTATCATACCTCGCCACTCACTTTCTTTCCAATAGGGATTTACACTAGCGAAATTTTTAGCAATTACGTCACCTTTATCCTTCCATTGTGTGAGTAAGTTTTCATACATTTGAGTTTCTTTATTCGCTCTGCTGTTTAGGTATGCTATATATGCATCAAAAAATCCACTTAGGTTAACCCTGAAGATACTTGCATCATTTTCGTTATAATACCTATCAAATAAATCACTGTATTTTTGAACAAGGGTGTCTATTTGATATTGAACGGTAGAACTGTTTGGTGAATTAAATATAGCACTTTGCATGGCCATAAATAGCCAAAAAGCGTTTTCGCTGGAGAGCAGCTCTGATTCTTTTACGACATCAAATTGTTTTTCAGTTAAGTTGTTAAGATTAATGGGCAATTTCAATCTATCCTTTCTGTCTGATTTTTCATTACAGATCGTGCAGTTAAAATCTGCGATAAGACCTGTATGATTTACTTAAAATTATAGTATGAAACCAATTCCGGATTTGCTACCTTTGATTGATTTGAAAAGCTTGGCCTTTCTATAGGGAGTTGTGCATGCGTAGATATTTAAGAAAGTTGAATATGTAAAATAAGTTTTATTAAGCCCACATTTGAAGGTATTTTACAGTAAACCAACCGCAGTATTTCTATCGAGTTTTCAATGTCGTATCATTTTTTAGGGCGCTTCCTTTCTGTATTATTCTTTACAAAACGAATATCAAAGAACTATAATATTTAGGATATGGTATAGATTCTAATGGGCATTAAAAAAAGGGTGTGAAGAATGTGGGTAATTTAAAAATACGGGTCTACAATCTAATACGAGATGATGATGAGAACGGTCTTGCTGCGAACATACTAGATGGATTTATTATATCATTAGTAGTGCTAAATATTATTTCTATAATGATTGATACCTCTGCATTGCCTACTTTTCTAAGAGAGTTTTTCTTTATTACAGAAATGATTTCTGTTATTGTGTTCACATTAGAGTATGTTTTAAGACTATGGACTTGTACATACATAAATCCCAATGAGAAACCTTTAAAAGTAAGAATCAGATATATGTTTTCTTTCATGGCTACAGTAGATTTGCTATCTATACTCCCTTTCTATTTGCCATTTTTAATTCCAAGCACTCTTGTAATATTCAGATCACTGAGACTTATGAGAATATTGCGACTTTTCAAACTTAACAGATATATAGATTCTCTAAAAATTATTGCATTGGTATTTAAGAGAAAAAAACATCAGCTTGTATCGTGCCTTTTTATACTGGCAATACTGATATTGGTTTCTTCAGTTTTGATTTATGATGTAGAACGCTCAGCTCAACCTGATAAATTCAAGGATGTTGCTTCGGGAATGTGGGTTATTATTACAACCATCACAACGGTAGGATATGGCGATGTATATCCTGTGACTGTGCCAGGGAGAGTTTTGTGCGCTATAACACTTATACTTGGAGCTGCAAGTCTTGCTATTCCTTCAGGTATAATAAGTGCAGGCTTTGTTGAGATATCAAATGAAACCAACAAATCAAACAAGGGAAAAAATGCATGCGATAAAAAAATTTGTCCTCACTGTGGTAAGCAGATTTTTAGAAACATAGAATAAAAGTATCACAGAATTTCTGTTTATGTGTTTTGCAAATATACTAAATTTTATTTATACACCGCCAATCATGCAAGCTGTTGGGAATTTTAATGTATGAACACGGGATGGAGAAAAGGCAGTGCCCCAAAAGATGCTGTGACATCGAAAGATTAATAGAAATACTGCGGTTGGGTTTACTGTAAGATACCTTCAAATGTGGGCTTAATAAAACCTATCTTACATATCTAACTTTCTTATACCTACGCATATGGGCACTCCTGAGGAAAAGAGAATCTTGAAATCACTTATGTGTTTATTATATTATAGATAATAAAAAACGATTGTATTAAGGGGATATTTCTAATGGATTGTTTTGTAAAAAGAACCTGGGTTACAGTGAATCTTGATAATTTAGGGTATAATTTAAAACAAGTAAGGAAAAAAGTCGGAGACGAAACAAAAATTATGTGTGTAGTCAAGGCTGATGCTTATGGTCATGGTGCCAACTATGCCGCCAAGGAGTTCGAAAAACAAGGTGCGGATTGGTTTGCTGTTTCAAATATAGAGGAGGCAATTCAGCTAAGGTGTTTTGGAATTAATAAACCCATTCTCATTTTAGGTTATACTCCTGCCGATATGGTGGAAAAATTATGTAATTTTAATATATCCCAGGCTATTTTGTCTTATGATTATGCCGTTAAACTCTCGCATATGTGCAAAATAAAAGGTGTTAAAATAAAAGGGCACATAAAATTGGATACAGGCATGAATCGCATAGGTTTTCTTTGTCAATCAGAAGATGAAGTGAATTCCTCTGTGGAACTGATTGAAAAAATAAATTCTGAAAGCGAAATAATTTTAGAGGGTATTTTTACTCACTTTGCTGTTGCTGATTGTAATGACGGCAGAGAATTTACTCAATTTCAGTTTAGAAATTTCAAGTCAACGATTGAAAAATTAGAAAAAAGCGGTATATATATACCGCTTAAACATTGCTGTAACAGCGCTGGCATAATATGTTATCCGGATATGAAGCTTGACATGGTCAGGGCAGGTGTAGTATTATATGGATTATCGCCTTCGGAAGACCTGAGAGGTAAGATAGATCTTAAGCCTGCAGTTGAATTAAAAACGGTGATTTCACAAATTAAAAAAATGGAAAAGGGTAGAACAGTGAGTTACGGAAGGATATTCACATCTGACGGCGACAGAATAGTTGCAACAGTACCTATAGGGTATGCAGATGGATATTCAAGAGGTTTTTCAGGCAAAGCGTGTATGCTGGTAAATGGCAAAAGAGCTCCGGTTATTGGTAGAGTATGTATGGATCAACTTATGCTTGATGTGACGGATATAAATGACGTTAGGGAAGGCATGGAGGTTGTTGTTTTTGGCGAACAGTGTGGAGAAAGTGTTTCTGTTGACGAGCTGGCGGACATTGTCGGAACCATAAATTATGAGATAGTTTGCCTGATAGGGAAGAGAGTAACAAGAATTTATTTAAAAGGTGGGAAACAAGTTGCCAAATCGAGCTGAATTACTTGAAATTTATATTTTTTGAATATAAAAATCTATTTTAAAAGAGGGGAATATGGCCGTGTTATTTTCAAGATTATGTAATGTTAAAAAAGGATCCAATAGGTGTGTGGTGTTATTTGCACTGTGTGGTGTGATGATGCCCTCCGGTTATGCTGCTGCTCAAGATAGTAGTGTATTTATTTCTAAAAATGGGGCAGTTTATCATGATATAAGTAATCAATTAAAGCTGTATAGTGAAAAGACCGGAAAAGATATTGATTTAGCAAGAGTAGACAGCCTAACAGACCGGTTTAACGACTCAGTGCACAAGAAACTATGCGAGATTTTAGAAAAGAAGAAAAAGGCGATGTCGCCACAGAATTTAAAAGTCTATGCTGAAAAACTGCAGCAAAATATGAACTTATCAATACATATGGTGATTTCTGAGGTAATGAGCAATATTTCTTCCGGCCAAAAAATAGATGTCGAATCATTGGGAGAAAAATTCGTTGAGGATGCGGTAGTGAAGACTGATCTACAACTTAAGTGATTTTTGTCAGTTTGGCTATATGATAGCAAAGGGAAGATACAGAGCTTTGAGAGGCTCTGTATCTTTGGCATAAAACACAAATAATAAATCATGTTTGTTATAATTATAGTTATATATACGTATTTTGGAAATTTCACTAATACATTCTTGATTTGTCGATATATTTGGATATATCATAGTATATATGAAAACTAAATTGTAAATTATTTGTCTATTTGTATAGATTTTTGCGATATTATTCCTGACAAGCGTGATAATGCACGATGGGTATATTAGCGTTTGGCAAAGGTCAATCTTTGGTATTTTGAACTAGCTAAGTCTTGCATTAAATGAGGGAGGTCAAAAATTTGGAATTTAAACATAAGACCGTTTTACTGGGGGAAACTTTACAGATGCTCAATGTTAGAGAGGATGGCATTTATTTAGACGGTACATCTGGGGGGGGAGGATGTTCTTTGGCCATTGCTTCCAAGCTTTCCGATAAAGGCCGGCTTGTCTGTCTTGATAGGGATCCCGATGCTGTTGAGGCTTGTACTAAGCGACTGAAAAATTATAATCAAGCGCAAGTAATCAATTCAAATTTTGCAAGAATGAAAGAGGTTCTAGCTGGGCTGGATATTAAAGGCGTGGACGGTGTGGTATTGGATCTGGGTGTATCATCTTATCAGCTAGATAATCCTGAAAGAGGTTTTTCTTATCATAAGGACGCTCCTTTAGACATGAGAATGAGTAAGAGTGGAAGAACTGCCGCAGATTTAGTAAATGATCTTAACAGTGAATCTCTTGCACATATTATAAGTAAGTATGGCGAAGAAAGATATGCGTCACGAATTGCACGGGTGATAGTAAATGAGCGTATTAAAGGGCCCATTCTTACAACCTCGCAATTAGCAGAAATCACAAAGAAATCAGTACCGGCGGCAGTGCGAAGAGAGGGACACCCGGCGAGAAAAACTTTTCAGGCGTTGAGAATTTGTGTGAATTCAGAGCTTGACAATCTCTCAGAGGGACTTAGTGCAGCATTCGATGTTCTTAATCCGGGAGGAAGACTTGTGGTGATATCCTTTCATTCCTTGGAAGATAGAATGGTGAAGAGCAAAATGAAAGAGTGGGGTATGGGATGCGTGTGTCCGGGTGATTTTCCTGTCTGTACGTGCGGTAAAAAACCCAAGGTTAAGATCATAACTAAAAAAGCAATTGAGCCTTCTGAAAGAGAGATGCAAGAAAATCCGCGTAGCAGAAGTGCAAAGATGAGAGTCTGTGAGAAAGTCTAGGTAATATAGTTATATGCAAAAAGTACATGTGGTATACGTAAAAAAATGAAAATTTCCATAAAATAGGTGCAAACAAAGAAAACAATATTTGGTTTTATTATAAAGAAATAGATATTTTGAGGTGTTATTTGATGTACAATAGAAATGCTGCTTATGATCTGTCATTATTTAAGGGAAAATCTGAAAAAGGTAAACTCATAAAACTTAACGTGGACAAACTCAAGCGCGTTAGAGCTTGGAATGCACAACTTTCGCTTGTGTTTACCGGAATGATGTTCTGCGGGTCAGTAGCGCTGGGGGTTTCGACGTTCATAATGGGACAGGCCCAGCTTGCAGAGTGTACAGAGGAGATTACTCAGCTTTCGAAGAAGTGCCAGGAAAACGAGGGGGTTTATACGCAGCTGTGTATGAAGAAAAAGTGTGAAATTTCAAAGGATGGGCTTGCAGAGAGAATTGAAAATCAGTACAATATGCGCAAGAATAGCACTGTGGAGTACATAAACGTTATGAATTGCAATAAGGCCGAAAAGAACAGCAGTGGGGGTATGTTTGAAAATGTGAAGAGGCATTGGAATAACTTGTTTGGTGTTTAAATAAATATAAAGTAAGAAAAAGAGTTAAGATGGTGTCTTGGCTCTTGCTTTTGGTTTGAAGGAGTGCCTAATACTGAAATGGAGGCTATGAATTGGCTAAAGGAACTACTGTAAGAATGCACCGGAGATCTTTGATAGTTTTAGCTTTGCTGTCTGTTGTAGGGTTTCTTATGCTTGTGTTAAGGCTGGTAAAACTTCAAATCGTACAGGGTGAAGAGTTGCAAAAAATGGCGTCCGAACAACAGCTTGCAGATACAAAAATAAATGCACAAAGAGGAACAATATTTGACAGAAACATGAAACCTTTAGCTCAAAGTGCGACGGTTTGGACGGTTGTATTAGAGCCTGCTTACCTCAAAACGGAAAAAACGAAGGAATTAGTCTGCAATGGGCTCCACGAGATTCTTGGGATAGAAAAAGAAAAGCTTATGGAACTAGCAAGCAAAAGAAGCTGCTATGTAGTTGTGAAAAAGAAAATCGACAGCGACACAAAGGATAAAATCATATCTTTTATGACTGCAAATAAAATCTCAAGTGGAATCAGACTTATCGAGGATTATAAAAGATATTATCCATTCGGAAAGTTTGCATCTGCGGTATTGGGGTTTACCGGTGCGGATAGTCAGGGACTTTCAGGCATTGAAGCTTTTTATGATAAGGTCTTAAGGGGGGAGGAAGGCCATGTTGTTACAGCTCAAAATGCCATAGGTACGGATATGCCTTTTGATTATGAACAGATGATTCCGGCTAAGAACGGAAAAAGCCTTAGGCTGACGATAGATGAAACCATACAAAGAATTGCCGAGAAGAATCTGCGTGAGGGGATATTAAATAATAAGGTGATGAATAGGGCTGTGATAATAGTCATGGATGTAAAAACGGGTGAAATACTTGCCATGGCTGTAGAAGATGGTTTTGACCCAAATGAACCATTTAAGCTTCCTGATGATGAAGTTAAACGTATTGAGGAGCTGCCGCAAGAAGAGCGTTCCAAGGCGAAAAATGAAGCACTGGGGAAGCAGTGGAGAAATAAGGCTGTAAGTGATGTATATTACCCGGGTTCAGTATTTAAGATGGTTGTTGCAGCTACGGCTATTGAACTGGGTTTAGTGGACGAAAATACACCATTTCACTGCTCAGGAGCAATAAAGCCTTGTGAAGGGGTTCGCCCCATTAAGTGCCATAAAAGGGGAGGGCACGGTGCACAGAATTTTGTTGAAGCACTTTGTCATTCTTGCAACCCGGCATTTATCATGACGGGGCAGAAAATTGGAACAGAAAAGTTCTTTGAGTACTACAAACTTTTCGGTTTTCATGAAAAATCAGGAATAGACCTTCCGGGAGAAGCATCAGATTTATTTTTCAATGCCGATGGGAGCATGTCGGTTACTGATCTTGCAGTGGCATCGATTGGACAAAATTTCGGAATTACTCCGATACAAATGGTAACTGCTGCATCAGCGATAGCAAACGGTGGAGTACTTGTTAAGCCTCATCTTGTAAAAGAGCAGCTCGATGAAAACGGGAATATTTTTCAAGCTGTAGAGATGACTGAAAGAAGAAGGGTTATATCTGAAAGTACATCTAAAAGAGTAATCGACATGTTGCATCGTAATGCTACAACAGGTTCGGCTCGAAATGCCTATGTTCCCGGATATAGAGTCGCAGGAAAGACGGGAACTTCGGAAAAGATTGGTCTAAGCGGTCCTCAGGGTAAGGACTATATATCGTCATTTTGTGGATTTGCTCCTGCCGATGACCCGAAAATCGCTATGCTGGTGTTTTTTGATACTCCAAAGGGCGAGTTTTATTATGGGTCAGCGGTTGCTGCACCGGTGTTTGCAAAGGCAATGCGTGAAATCTTACCGTACATAGGTATAGAGAAAAAGTACACTGAGGAGGAAATGGAAAAACTTGAAACCTCGACACCGGAACTGGTTGGCAAAAAGGTATATGAAGCACGTGATATTGTACAAAATGAGTCATTAACACCTATTATTGTCGGAGATGGGGATGAGGTTGTCAGTCAGCTGCCGCAGGCATCGGAACGAATCCCTAAGGGTGGTACAGTTGTTATATATACTAATGGGGACTCAGATAAAACAAAGACCAAAGTTCCGAAATTAGTAGGTATGTCAGTTTACGGAGCAAATAAAGCTGCGGCAGTAGCAAATATCAATATTAAGATAGTTGGTGCAGGTGCAGCTCAGGAGGGATTGATATCTGTAAGCCAGGACATTCCTGAGGGCACAGAGGTTCCTATAGGAAGTGTTGTTACGGTAAATTTTGTTCATGATGATCAGGTAAGGTAGCGGGGGTTTACCCAAAAGGCCTTTTTCTGGTAATCTAAAAAATTCTATCTTTTAATCTGTTTGTGTTTATTTGAATTGACAAAACTGGGTATAAAATGTATAATGGTTAAGATTGAACTGTAGTATAAGAGGTAATTTATGGGTTGTGTATTTTGTAAAATAATTTCAAAAAAGATTTCTTCAGATGTTATATACGAAGATGACAACATTGTTGCATTCAATGATTTATCACCGGTTGCACCAGTGCATTTTCTTGTTATTCCAAAGATTCATATTAGCAGTGCGGATGAGATTTGTGATGAAAATAAATATATTATATCAGAAATTTTCGGTCATATTCCGTTAATATGCAGAAATCTGGGGTTAAATGGCGAATATAGGATTGTGAATAATTGTGGCAAAATGGCAGGGCAAACGGTTAATCACATCCATTTTCATGTTTTGTCGGGTCGGGAGTTTGGTTGGCCGCCAGGTTGATTTGTTGTGGACTATTTGTCTAGGGAAAGGATAAGTGCTTTTTATGGGTGAGAAGTATTCTTTGAAAGTTGCAGGGTGTGTGAGAGAGTTACCTTTGTGCAGCGTGGATGAAAAAACTAAGATAGCCGCATTTATTATGTTTGGAGATGTTGAGCTCACAGTGAAAGCTGCTCGTGAGCTTTTGAAACTTTGTCCGGAGCACGATATATTGATTACTGCGGAAGCAAAAGGTATACCTCTTTGCTACGAGATGGCACGACAAAATAATAAAAAGTATGTTGTTGCACGAAAAGGAATTAAGCTGTATATGAACAATCCGGTACATGTGAAGGTAAAGTCTATTACTACAGCACGGTTCCAGAACCTTTACTTATCAGAGAGCGATTTTGAATATATAAAAGATAAAAAGGTTCTTGTAGTTGATGACGTTGTAAGTACAGGTGAGTCTTTGACGGCTATTGAGACGCTGGTTAATAAAGCAGGTGGGCATGTTGTTGGGAGGGCATGTGTGCTGGCAGAAGGAAACGCAGCGTACAGGGCAGATATAATTTTTCTTGAAACATTGCCCGTATTTAGCAGCAATTGCTAGTATGTTTAGACGTTAAAACGCAGGGAGTTATTGATTATGCGATTTTTTGCAGTAGTTGGGTTTACATATTTGATTACTCTTATAATCGCGAATTTTGTTGTAAATACTCATTATCTAATAATATTTTTTGTTTTAGTGTTTCTTTTTTCTGCTCTCATGAATGACGCCCAAAAAAGAAAAACATTTAGATTGGTTTCTATGATCGGTATTGGTGCAGCTTTTGTTTATTTGATAAACTACAATGCTAACATAAAATCTATCAGAAATATTTCAGATATGGATTTGACTATAACAGGAAAAATAGTAGAATTGCCGGCTAAAAGAGATACTGGCGGATATCGGTATACTATGTGGGTGGAAAGATCAAGTAGTATAGAAATACCACATCCCTTCAAAGTTATGCTATGTACCTCAAATCCAATAGAAGCCGAGGTTTATGACGGTATAACCTGTGACATACATACCTTTGTGCCAGAAAACACGCCTGAATTTCCGGCTGAGAGTTTTTATAGAGCTAAGGGGATATATTTACAGGCTTTTTTGTATGAACATAGGCCCATAAAAGTTGACTCACCCGTTTCGATAATTATGCCGTTTTATTATTATGTATTGAGAGTTCGGCAAAGACTGATTTTAATTATAGATTCTTGTTTTCCAAAAGAGCAGGCATCTGTTATCAATGGGATGTTTCTAGGTAATCGAAATTTTCTTTCCAAGGATATGAGAGTCAGTTTGGAAAGATCAGGAGTATATCATCTGTTTGCCGTATCTGGGGTACATATATCTATACTATCGGGGATTTTTGTTACAATATTTAAAACAATGCGTTTAAACAGCAAAAAAATATATGTTTTGACTGCGATTGTGATTTTTCTGTTTATGGCGCTGACCGGTTTTACTCCGTCTGTAATGAGATCCGGTATCATATCTGTAGTATATTTTTTGGGAGAAATATTTTTTAGAAAAGCGGATTCAATAAACTCTACAGGTCTTGCTGTTCTTTTTATTACTCTGTTTAATCCTGATGCCAGTATGGATATTGCACTATGGCTTTCCGTAACTGCTACTTTGGGAATTATAATTCTAACACCGAAACTTTACAATTTACTCAGAGAAAAAGGTGTGTTTGCTAAACACAACAATAAGTTTCTAAATAGTATAATAAATTCAGTTTTAGTTACAGTGTCGGCCAACATGGCTACATTTCCTATATTGGTTTTTTGCTTCAAAAAAATTTCAACGGTAACTATTATATCTAATGTTTTGCTGATTTTCCCGGTGACAATCATATTGTTCTTGGTAGTTTTACTGATTTTGTTATGTGTTTTACGTTTACCGGCTTTTATTGTGCTGCCCGTTAAACTGTCATGTGGAATATTGATAAATTACGTAATATTTATCGTTAAAACTCTGTCTTCTTTAAGTATAGCTTTAATATCCTTAGACTACCCTTACATAAAAGTATGGTGTTTGATTGTTTTGACTCTTACCTGCGCACTCTATTTGTTTAAGAAACTATATTGCATGTATAGGGCATTAGTGCTATTTTCATTAATGCTTTTTGCTATCCTCTATTTTTTGCATCGTATTAAAATGACTGATTTAACACGTATATCTGTACTCAATTCAGGTGAAGGCTGCTCGTTAGTGTGCAGTAAAAATAATGCTAACGTAGCTATATTTAATATTGGTAAAAAAACAAATACGCAAGCGATATTGGATTATTTAAGCAGCACTAATATATTCAAAATAGAGAATTTGATTTTGACCGGGTACTCTGATGAAAATTTACAGTTTATTAATAATTTTATTAGCGTTTATGGTGTGAAAAATGTAGTGAATACATCTGATAATAAACAAATTGCCTATTATGACGACAGGATAAAGATATTTAATGAGCAATTTAGTTCAAAGCTTTTTGAAGATTCGGATTTCTCAATAAAAAAGATAAATGGTATGCAATACTATTTTATTAATATATTGGATGTAAAAATCATAGTTTGTCCAAACGGAGGGGATGCAGAAAATATTTCTGAATCTCTGCGTACATGTGATGTTTTCGTTACGGGAGGATTCCCCTCCAACTATGATAAAACAAATTGTTTATATGCTATTTTATCGATGTCTAAAAAAGATCTTGAGATGGTAGCTAATAAAATAAAAAATGAGGATAAAAATTTTTTATATACAGCACTTCAAGGTACTGTTTATATTGATGTAAATAGATCAGGAAAATTGAGTGTCGGGAGGAGGATTTAAATGGCAAAAGTTTCATATACAGAATTTAAAAAGAGAATTTCTTTAGGAAAATTTGACAAAGTATATTTATTTTACGGTGATGAAAAATATCTAATAAAAAAAGGTGAGGAATTAGTATCAAAAAAAATAGAAAATAAAAATCAATTCAATTTTATGAAAGTAGACGCAGAAGAAATCGACTTTGCCATGCTAGAGGTTTACATAAATACATATCCGATTGGGTGTTCAAAAAAATGCGTTGTGATAAAAAACATTGATTTTAGCCAACTGAGTGCAGATTTTTTTTCTGAGTTTACAAAGCTCATTAAGAATATGCCTGATTTTTCCATTATAATAATAAGCCAGTTTGTAAATAGTTCAGAAATAAAAAAGTCCGCAAAATTGTTGAAACTCATTTCTTTGATTTCTCCTTATGCATGTGTTGTGGAAGTGCTGCTTAAAGACAACACAGACTTAGAGAAACAGATAATTCGTTTGGCTGAAAAGCGTGGAAAATCAATGTCTTATGATGTTGCTCAGGAGATTGTAAGCAGGTGCGGCAGAGACATTTATTTTCTTTACAACGAGGTCGATAAATTATGTGCATTTGAAAAATCTGATACAATATCAGAAAAGTCAGTTTGTGCTATTACGACAGAAATTACGGAGCATAATGTTTTCTCAATGTGCAATGCGTTATTATCCGGAAATTACCGTGATATGTATAAAAAACTTGATGATCTTTTTTACAATAATGAGAATCCAATTCTTATTCTATCCGCACTTGCAAGCAATTATGTTGATATATTCAGGGTTAAGTCTGCAATAAGAAGTTCAATTGATCCATATGAGCTCGGGGAAATGTTTGATTACAAAGGTAAGAAATTCAAGATTGATATGGCTTACAAAAACGCCGGAAAAGTGCAATGGAATAAAATAAAATATAGCATAGATGAGATAATAAAAGCCGATGTACAATTAAAGACTTCACCATTATGGCCAAGAGTGGTAATAGATATTTTGTTAGCAAAGCTTATAAGGATAAAAAAAGGAAGGGGCTAATGAATTGATAAGCATAAATGAGGCGGTAATAGTAGAGGGGAAATATGACAAAATAAAGCTTTCTTCAATCGTAGATGGTTTAGTTATAGAGACAAATGGATTTAGAATTTTTAAGGATAAGAATAGGTTGAATCTCATAAGGAGACTTGCCTTGGAGCGGGGAATTATAATTCTTACAGATAGTGATTCTGCGGGATTTATGATAAGGAATTATCTGAGTTGTTCGATAAATCGGGGTAAAGTATACCATGCGTACGTTCCGGATGTATTCGGCAAAGAAAAAAGAAAGTGCAAATTCTCAAAAGAGAAGAAAATAGGGGTAGAGGGCATGGAAAGCAGTATAATAGAAAATGCAATTAAAGATTTAACTACAAATATTAATATACTCCAGCCTAGTTTAGAGGATTTCCAAAAAATCAAGTTTAAATTTTATGAACTGGGGTTTTGCGGCTGTGAATTTAGCCGGACAAGAAGAGATAAATTAAAATCGTACTTAGATTTACCTGAAAATTTATCCACTAACTCCTTAATAAAAGTATTAATAAGATGCTTTAAAAAAGAAGAATTAGAAATGATTTTAAAAAACATAGCTAAAGGAACGTAAAAAATATGGAGATAAAAATTGCACATTGTGCTGATATACATTTAGGAATAAGGCCGGACAAAGAAAATTACCTCTCTAGAATGAGAGCCGAAGAGATAAAATCCTCATTTTTAAAAATGATAGATATAGTTAGAGATGGTAAAGTAGACTTATTTTTGATTGCAGGAGATTTATTTGACGATGTAGATATTAATAGTAGGGAAGTTAGTGACGTTAAAGAGGCATTTGCAGGGTTAAAAACAAGAATAATAATTTCTCCGGGTAATCATGATCCGTTTACGGTTAATTCTCCTTACTGCAGTGTTTGGCCTGACAATGTTTTTATATTCAAAAATAATATAATTGACTGTTTTGAAATAAAAGAACTTGAAACAAGAGTTTGGGGTTCTGCATTTACACCGCTAAATAACTCCGGGGCGAGGATTAAGGTAAAGAATGATGATAAATTTATAAACATTCTTGTGACACATGGCACATGCCCTTCCGGAAATGACGATTTATATAACCCAATAAGTTTATCTGATATAAAAGATTCCAATATAAATTATGTTGCTCTGGGTCATATCCATAAAAGAACGCCTGTTTTACGTACCGGGAAAACTTTTTATGCGTACCCGGGCTGTTTAGAAGGTATGGGCTTTAAAGAATTGGGTGAAAAGGGGTTCTACATTGGAAATATATCAAACGTGACGTGTAAAATGAATTTTATAAAAGTATCTAAGAGATCGTATCTGGATCTATGTATAGATATTACAACTTTAAATAGTTCAGTTGACATATGCAATCATGTATTTGCTAAAATACAAAAGAAGTATGGTGAAAATTATAAGGATAATATATATAAAATTATTTTAACAGGCATGATTCCGGATTCTTTCTCTTTAGATATTCAATATATAAAAAACAAGCTGCAGGAGAAAGTGTTTTTTGCCAGGATAGAGAATAAAACCGAAACTTATAATCCGGACAATTCAAATAGCTTAAAAAGTATTTTTATAGAGAAGGCGAAAAATTACATAAGGAATTGTGAGGACGATGAAAGCCGAAGGACAGCTCAGATGGCCCTAAGATTAGGAATTATGTCATTTTCCGGGGAGGTTTATCACGATGAAAATTAAAAAAATTGAAATTGACAGTTTTGGTAAACTAAAAAATATCTCCATGCTTTTTAACGGCGGAATACAGATCCTATATGGGGAAAATGAAAGAGGAAAGTCGACCCTTATGGAATTTATAAAGATTATGCTATATGGTGATATGGGAAGAAATATAAATACCTCTTTCAGGGCAAGTAAATGTCCCTGGGGCGGGGGAAGATTAGGAGGCATATTGGAGTTTGAAAATGATAATAAACTTTATAAGATACAAAAACAGTTTGATGTAAAGAGCCCTTCAAAAGATAAAGTTTTATTCGTGTGCTTATCAAACGGAAAGAGTATATCTCTTGGAAAAAGAGAAGAAATAGGGGAAAGAGTGTTGGGTTTAAGCCTGGAGGATTTTGAACGCAGCGGGTATATAAGCTGTTTGGGAGATTATGCGTTTAATAGCGGGAAAAGTGCTAAAGACATGATTTTAAATTTAATTAGTACCGGAGATAAGAATGTTTCAAAAGAAAAAAGTGACAAATACCTAGATGATGCAATCAAAAAGCTTAGACATAAAAATAATAATGGGGGAGAAATTATAACTCTAGGTGAGGAAATAGTAAAATTACAAGATACGCTTTATGAACGGGAAAAAATCAGAAATCAAGATGAGGAAATTAATAAATATATTTCGGAAGTTGAGTTTAAGATAAAGAGAAAAAATGAGCTAAAAAAAATGTTAGAGTATATTAACTTATCTGATAGGCTGGAAAAACTAAAAGAAGTAGTTACACTATCTCAGCAAAGAGATTTACTAAGAGGAAAGATAGGAAACACTAATTTTAATTTCCGTGAAGCAAAGCAAAAATTGTATGAATGTGGAAAAATATATGAACAAATCCAAGATATTGAAAAAACTATCACCCAGATTAAACAACAAATCAAAAAATATAACCACATTCGTATATCTGAACATGAATTGGAAGAAATAAGAGAATATGAGGATAAAATAAAAAAATTTACTAGTGCCTTGTCAGATGTAGATAATACATATCTTCCTGAAGCGGGGTACCTCATGGACAAGTATAAGTCTTATAAAAATAAACTAGATAAAATAGGGTCATTTCAACGGAGTATAAAGGAGCAAGAATACAAAATTTCTAAATATGATGAATCCCTAAAAGAATACAATAAATTAATTGCAGAAAATAATGTTATTGAAGAACAAGAAAAAAAAGAAAGTGAAAAATCTGAAGAGCGTCAAGCTATAATATTTGCTAAAACTAAAAAATATAAAAAATTTATCAAGTTCAGCTCTATAATTATTATTTCTTCATTTATAGCTCTAATGGTATCGTTATTATGGAGAAAATATTTGTGTACATGTTTTATGTTTTTAATAATTATTATATGTGTAATATCAAACTTTTATTTGGTCAGAAAAATAAAACTATTTCAAAAGCAGAAAGATAGATTAAATGATGACTTAAAAGAACTTTTAGGTAAAAAACAAGAAAATATAGAAAAAATAGAAAAATTACAAGGGGATATTTCTAAGCTGGAAGCTATAACTTATAAGTATAAAGAAGATACACAATTGTTTAATAAGTATGAAATCGAAACTAATCTGGACAAAATAAATTTACACAATGAAGAGCATAAGCTTGAGATGAAACTAAATGAGCTATTGGAAAAATTAGACATTAACCATGAAAAGGTTATAGAGGCCAGACAGAATATATATACCAGATTTTTAAACCTATCTTCTGAGATAAAAATTAATAAAAACTCCATTTCTAATAAACTTACACAAAAATTAGAGTCCAAGGAGTGTAATTCTCCAAAAGAGTTTTTTGAAAAATATAATCACATCTTAAAGGCGGAGGGACTAAAAACACTTCTGATTTCCAAAGAAAGAGAATTGGAAGAAAGAAAAGAGTTTTTTATTGGTACTATGCAGCTTTATGGAAAAACTGATTCCTTTAAACAGTACATTGATAAATTTAATACCTTGTGCAACCTTATAAAAGAGGAGCAAATAAAAGATATTAACATAAAAGCATTTGTAAAGACTTTGGATTTAGATAGCGAAGATACAAGCTATATAGAAAATACTATTTTAGAAACTGAGAAAAGTATTAATTCTATAGGAGCGAAGTATCATAGTTTAAATAAAAAGGATGTTGAAAGTATTAATCAAGAAATTGAGAACTTAGAATCCCAAAATCTCGAGAAAAGACGAGAAGAATTACAGGGTAAAATAGTTGTTTTCTCTGAGACAATTGAGGAGATTAAAGAAAAACTTAGGGCTAAAGAAAGCGTGATAAAGAGGAAAAAATTGTATCTGGCAAGTTTAGAGTTAGCAAAAGCCTTGATTGATGAATCCTATAATGAATTAAGAGTGAGTTTTGGGAATAGAATAAATGAACGTGCATCTGATATATTTAAAAGTTTAACGTCGGATAAGTATAATGCCCTTACCGTGCAAAACGATTACAGTATACTTATAAAAACCGATATCTTTGATAGAAAACATGATCTTTTTAGCTCAGGGACAATAGACCAGGCCTATTTATCACTGAGGCTGTCTTTGTCAGAAATAATATCAAAAAACGTAGCTATACCCCTTATTTTAGATGATGTACTGGTAAGATATGACGAGGAGAGACTATATAATACCTTAAGATATTTGAAGAAATATTCATTGGAAAATAATGCCCAGATCGTAATATTTACTTGTCATCGCTACATATTGCAGATAGGGGAAAAGCTGGAAATTCCATCAACTAAGTTAATATAATACAATTTAAGACTCATAAAAGTAAAAAAATAACAATATTTTATAAAATTACTGTTATTTGTATTGAATTAAACGAAGGTATAGTATATAATTTTTTGCATAGTCGTTTTCTAATTGCACATTTTTAATAATTAACAGAGAGGTTGACAGCATTTTATGAATAAACCTATGAAAATTGCATCATTCTGTACTGCCCTATTCGCTACTCTGTTCTTGACTGCATGCACAAATAAAAACTCTGAAGAACCAAAGTCCGATAATAAGCAGGCTACAAAAGAATATGATCTTCTTATATACAACAGTGACACGAAAATAGATAAGTCTTTTGCAGGGATGTGCGAAGAATATGGCTCACGCACAGGGGTCATTGTTAAAGCGGTTACGACCCAGGAAGGCGAAAATGCAGGTGAAAAACTCAATAGTTATATGAACTCAGGAGAGGCTCCTGACATATATACGATACAGAGTATGGCAGAGCTTAAAAAATGGCAATCATCAGGAAACGTACTAGATTTTAGCAATGCAACTCAAGATGATTTTAAGGATGTTGCAAATGGAATACCTCAAAGTATTAGGCTCAGCTCTAATGATGTTGATAGTTTTGGGCTGCCTTATACGATTAAAGGCTGTGGATATGTTGTGGATCCCAAGATGCTTTCCTCGCTGTTTGGGGGAGACAAATACCGTTCGGTGCTTGATGACTTAAAAAAGTGTGATTATGAAGAGTTTGAGGGATTTGTCAATGCACTTAAGTTTTATATAGAGAGCAATTCCATATATGAATTCCAGTTAAATAAGAATACTTATAGGTTTTTGGATACCAAGACTAAATTATCACGTAACTTAAATGGAGTGTTCGCATTTTCGGCGGGTACATCGGTTTATACCGGAACGTATATGCTAAATCCTGCGCTTGCATATAGATTTAATTCTGCAGCTCAAGTCAGCTGCGCAACAAGTGATACCATTTCGTCCTCATTAAATACATTTTCTTCATTTGCAAGGGCACTTGATCTTTTGACGTCGAGCGTTTCGGGAAAAACAGGGGGACTTCGTAGAGGCATAGAGTTGGTTGATAATGTATCAAACAGTCCAAATCAGGCACTTAAGAATTTTGTGAACGGACAGGCTTTGTTTTTGTTAGCTGATAACTCAATTTATGATTCTATGTTTGTCCTTGATTCTGATCTTGCAAACAGAGTTGCATTTGTTCCGATAAAAATGCCTCCCGTTGTAGGAGAGAAGGTAGCCTCCAATATTAATGAAAATGTTTACAAGCAGTCTATCGTTGTATCTGTACCTAGGTATTTTGCGATAAATGCGAAATCGGATGAGAACCATCAGAAGCTAGCCCAAGATTTTCTGGTTTGGTTTAAGACG
Organism: uncultured Eubacteriales bacterium; assembly: GCA_949422855.1. Taxonomy (GTDB): domain Bacteria; phylum Bacillota; class Clostridia; order Oscillospirales; family Acutalibacteraceae; genus CASPLG01. Next base: position 30,780 of record CASPLG010000010.1, read on the forward strand.
TCTGAGCTGGCTCAGAGATATATCTTGCAGGATTTTAAATTTATCCCCTACGATATGAAAGAGAGCGAGAACAGTGTTATAGACAATCAGTTGAGCAAGAAGATGATAGAATATGTTTCATCTAATCACATATTGCCTTCTGCCTCAGATGGGCTTCCTGAGTCTATGTCTGATGATGTTGCAAAAAATATAATTAATAAATATTATACTCTTCCGAATTGGTCCTTTGAAGAATACAATACCATTGCACAAGAAGTCGTAAGTATTTGGAAAAAACTACAATAATTTAATAATGAAAGGGGAAATGATTTATGCCAGCTACAATGCCCGATCTTACTTTTTTTGACGGTGATGGGTGCCTTTGGGACAAAAAAATTTTAAGTAAAATCAAAGAATGTATATATGCTATTAAAGAAAACGGTGGAGATGAGGCAACTGAGGATTGTTTACAGGTATTTTTTTTGGATTTTGAACAAGCTCAGAGTAACTTTATCAATAAAATAAGAAATCTGCCTCTTATAATGAAATGCAGAACCAAAGCTGATAGTCAATCTAATTTTGGTGGCAGACAGTGTGCTGAATTTACTAAGGAAATAGAGCGGGCATGCGATAAATACTTTAATATGTCAATATATTCCGGTGATGCTAAAGATACCTCACCTGCATATATCGTAAAGAAAATTAAAACCATGGCATATAGAAGTGAGACAAAGGCGTGGGAGTTTGAAGACAAGACCAAGCAGGAATACTTGAATACAGGCAGAGATAACACACTTGAAATTTTTAAAAAAGCGGGATATAATAATCTTGATTTAACTCAAGCGCAAGGTGTGCAAAGAAGTATGTAGAATTGAAGTGATTGACCTTTGAGTAACAGCCATAATAATAGGTTCAGGATTTTACGCCAGTGCGAACTAGGTTTGCCTTTTTATAGTTTAAGCGAAGAAATTGCTAACGCCATTACTCATGGATTGGGAGTAATGTTTGCCGTTGTATCAGCTATTTTATTAATAAAAGCTTCTCCGAAGGACTTTTACAGCTTGCTTTGTGTGTGCGTGTATGAAGGGGCAATTTTTATACTTTATGTTGTCTCGACGCTGTATCATGCACTGGGTTTGTGTAGAGCTAAAAAAGTGTTCAGGATTTTAGACCACTGCTCAATATTTTTGTCCATAGCTGGAACTTATACCCCTGTATGTTTTTTCAAGATGGGTCAACTCGGAAGAGTGTTGCTGATTGTTATTTGGTCTGTGGCATTTATCGGTATAGCTCTTAATTCGATTGATTTGAAAAATTATGCTAGATTTTCTATGGTTTGCTATGTTGTGATGGGATGGGCGGTTATATTTACGATAAAGCCATTAGTTGATAGTTTAACAGTTTATCAGTTGTATTTGCTAGTTGGAGGGGGGATAGCTTATACACTGGGAATTTTATTTTATGTGTTCGGCGGAAAAATAAGGTATTTTCATTCTTTGTGGCACGTTTTTGTTTTGTTGGGCAGCGCAGTGCATTTTGTGATGATATATAGTTTTTTCAATTAATAGTAACTCCTTGTAATTTAGCTATTTGGCCTTTGAAGAAGTATACCATAAATATTGACATACCGATGTACTTAAACTAATATATATCCCAGATAGTAAAGAAAAGGTAAATGTTTATTAAATATTGTCTATTAAAGGAGAAAGTGAAAATGAAAAAAAATACTGGTTACCGTACTCATTTTTGCGGCGATATCACAGAGAAACTCATTGGTCAGGAAGTAAAAGTTGCAGGCTGGGTAGAAAATATTCGAGACCACGGTGGAGTGAAATTTTTAGATTTGCGGGATTATTACGGTGTGGTTCAGATTGTTATTCACGATGAGAACATCATTTCAGGAATATCTAAGGAAAGTGTTGTATGTATATCCGGAAAAGTTGTTAAGCGAGATGAAGATACGGTAAATCCTAAGATCAAAACGGGTTTGGTCGAGATAACTGCTCATAGACTCGAACTTTTAGGCAAGGCGGTATCAAATCTTCCGTTTGAAATACAGACGTCTACTGAAACGAGGGAAGATGTCAGGCTTAAGTATCGTTATTTAGACTTAAGAAATAAAAGGGTAAATAGTAAAATCTCTCTAAGGTCGGAGGTTATGCATTTTATAAGGAACAAGATGCATGATTTAGGATTTATGGAAATACAAACCCCGATTTTATCTGTTTCCTCTCCGGAAGGGGCTAGGGATTACCTAATTCCGAGCCGAAAGCATAAGGGGAAATTTTATGCTCTGCCTCAGGCGCCTCAGATATTCAAACAACTGCTTATGGTGTCGGGATTTGATAGGTATTACCAAATTGCACCGTGCTTTAGGGATGAGGATTCAAGAGCTGACCGTTCTCCCGGCGAATTTTACCAGTTGGATTTTGAAATGTCATTTGCCACTCAAGAGGATGTTCTTGGTACTTCAGAGGAAGTTTTGTATGATATTTTCTCTAAATTTTCCGATAAAAAGGTATCATGTAAACCTTTTCCAAGGATATCCTATAAAGAGGCTATGCTCAAATACGGTACGGATAAACCGGATTTAAGAAATCCACTGGAAATAGTAGATGTAAGCAGTATATTTAAAAATTCTGATTTTGCACCATTTAGGGACAGAACGGTTAGAGCAATAAATGTTCCGGGGTGTGCATCGCAATCTAAGAGCTTCTTTGAAAAGATGTTAGCCTTTTCTCAAGAAATCGGAATGAGGGGTTTAGGATATATAAAAGTCACTGATGATATGAAATTCCTAGGACCAATAGATAAATTCATTCCCGATGACGAAAAAGAGGAACTAAAAATCATTGCAAAGCTAAAGCCAGGCTGTGTTTTGTATTTTATTTCGGATGAAGATGAAATTAGTACTGCTAAACTCGCCGGACAGATTCGAGAGGAGGTTGCAAAAAGACTAGATCTTATAGATAATTCAGAATATAAGATGTGTTTTATTGTAGACTTTCCTATGTATGAGCTGGATGATGAAACAGGTAAGGTTATGTTTAGTCATAATCCGTTTTCAATGCCGCAGGGGGGGCTTGAAGCCTTACAAAATAATGACCCACTGAGTATACTTGCGTATCAGTATGACGTAGTTTGCAATGGGGTAGAGCTCTCTTCCGGTGCTGTAAGGAATCACGATATAGAGACGATGGTAAAAGCATTTGAAATAGCCGGATATGAGGAAAAAGATATAATAGAAAAATTTGCGTCTTTATACAATGCATTTAAATATGGAGCTCCTCCTCACGCTGGGATGGCTCCGGGAATAGACCGCATACTGATGCTGCTAACCGATGAAGAAAATATACGGGAAGTTATTGCGTTTCCAATGAACAGCAGTGCTGAGGATTTGCTGACCGGGGCTCCGGGGAAAGTATCTGAAACGCAGCTTAGGGAACTGCATATAAAGATTAGGGATTAAAGGATTATCTATGGAGGAATTTTTATGGTAACTAAAGAGGATGTAATAAATGTTGCAAGACTTTCTAAGTTGTTTGTGGATGAGGATGAATTAGAGGGCTTGGTTAAGGATATGTCTGATATTGTGAATTTTGCGGACGAAATTAATAAAGCCGGTTTGACCGATACCAAGTTTGACAATATAAGCAATTTGTCGAATGTGTTGAGAGATGACACTGTAAAAGAGTCATTTGACAGAGAACTTATACTAAAAAATGCTGACGGGGGAAGAAATGGATTCTTCTATATAAAAAGTCATAAATAGTGGGGAAGAGGGGCATTATGAAGTTTAAAAAGGGCACTATAAAACATATACATGATTTGCTGGTATCAAAGCAAATCTCTTGCTGTGAATTAACCAAAAAATACTTTTCTGCAATTGAGAAAAGCGAACTAAATGCTTATGTCAATCTTTGCAGAAATAGTGCGTTAGAGCTAGCTGAACAAATAGATAAAAAAATATCTGAAGGTACTGAAATCTCAATGCTGGAAGGCATCCCGATGCTTTTAAAAGACAACATCTCAACGAACGGGATAGAAACGACTTGTTGTTCCAATATATTAAAGGGCTATGTCCCTATATATGATGCCACAGTATGGAGCTTATTAAAACGTGAAAACTCGGTTCTGCTGGGAAAAGGCAATATGGATGAGTTTGCAATGGGGTCTACATGTGAAACTTCTTGTTTTGGCGGGGCTAAGAATCCACACAATACAGCATATGTAGCCGGTGGGAGTTCCGGGGGAGTTGCGGCAGCCGTTGGAGGAAATATTGCTGTTTATGGTTTGGGTTCGGATACAGGAGGTTCAATTCGCCAGCCTGCCAGTTTTTGCGGCGTTGTAGGATTAAAGCCGACATATGGAGCGGTATCTCGTTATGGAGTTATTGCTTATGCATCGAGTTTTGACCAAGTAGGTCCAATAACAAAAACCGTTGAAGATGCCGCCATCGTTTTTGATGTGATATCGAGGCACGACTCAAAGGATTCCACGTCTAGCAACAAGGCAGGGGAAAATGCTACATTATCGGGTATAAATAATTCAATAGAGGGAATAAAGATAGGAATACCAAAGGAGTACTTTGACGGGGTGGAGAGTGAAATACACAAAGCTATTGGTGATGCTGTCGATGTTTATAAATCACTTGGTGCACAGGTTGAGTATTTTAATCTACCGGAACTTAAATATGCTCTCCCTGTTTATTACATTCTGGCATGTGCAGAGGCTTCTTCAAATCTAGGAAGATATGATGGCATACGTTACGGATATAAGGCGGAAAAATACCATGATATAAACGATATGATTTGCAAAACAAGAGCAGAAGGATTTGGTAAGGAAGTAAAAAGAAGAATTATGCTTGGTACTTATGTATTGAGTGCGGGGTACTATGATGCCTATTATAAAAAAGCACAAAATCTTAGAGGGAAAATTATTGAAGCGTTCAAGACGGCATTTAAGCGTTTTGATGCTATATTAGCCCCAACGGCTGCGACAACAGCTTTTAGGTCAGCGGCTAATTTGAGTCCGGTTGAAATGTATCTTACTGATATTTACACAGTACCTGTCAATATTGCCGGACTCCCCGCAATTTCTATCCCTTGTGCAGTCCATTCAAATGGGCTTCCCATAGGGATGCAGCTTATAGGAGATAGTTTTAGTGAAGGCAAGCTTTTAAATATTGCAAATTTATATGAGTCAGAAACAGAAGGTCGGTTTTTGAGCAAAATTGGTGATATGGGGGTAAGGATATGAAATATGAATTGGTATGCGGACTGGAAACTCATGTGGAACTTTCGTCAAAAAGTAAAATTTTTTGCAGCTGCCGCACGGATTTCGGAGCGGAACCCAACACCCATTGCTGTCCTGTGTGCATCGGATTGCCAGGAACGCTGCCGACACTTAATGCAGAGGTTGTGAATCTTGCGATTAAAGCAGGGCTTGCTGTAAACTGCGAAATAAATACTGTATCTAAAATGGACAGGAAAAATTATGTATATCCGGATTTGCCAAAGGCATATCAGATATCACAATATGATTTACCTTTATGTAAAAATGGATATATAGAGCTTGGTAGCGGAAGAAAAATAAGAATTGAAAGAATTCATATTGAAGAAGATGCCGGAAAGCTCGTCCATAAAGGTGGGGATATCTATATAGATTACAACAGAGGTGGAGTGCCTCTCATAGAGATTGTCACGGCACCGGATATACGTAGCTCAAATGAGGCAAAAGAGTATTTGGAAAAGCTTCAGTTAATTATGAGGTATATTGGCGTTTCTGATTGCAAAATGCAGGAGGGTTCAATGAGATGTGATGTCAATGTCTCAGTACGTCCCGAAAATAGTAATGTACTTGGAACACGTACAGAAATAAAAAATATGAACTCACTGTCATTTATAGTCAAAGCCATAGAGTTTGAACAAAAAAGGCAATCTCAAATAATTGAAAAAGGACAAAATGTTGTTCAAGAAACATTAAGATATAACGAAGAACTTAATTTTACTGAAAGTATGCGAAGCAAAGAAGATGCACAAGATTATAGATATTTCCGAGAACCGGATTTGGTAACTATATCCACAAGCCGAGAAAAAATTGAAGCTATCAAAAGCAGTTTACCAAGACTTCCGGATGTAAGATTGAAGTTTTACGTGGAGACACTAAAAATTCCCGAGAAGGATGCAAAGCTTATAGTAAAGTATAAAAATGCAGCTGATTTTTTCGAAGATTCAATAAAGGGAGTAAAAAACGCTAAAATAGTATCGAATTTTATTATTGGGCAAATGTTCAGTAAGTTAGAAACAGAGGATGATAAAGAAAGGTTTAATACATCTTTGACATCTGAGAGTATGAATGAACTGTCTAAACTAGTGGATAGTGGCAAGATAAATATGAACCTGGCCAAATCTGCATTAAATAAAATGCTTGAGACCGGCGAGGGTATTCATGAAGTTATTTCTAAGAAAGATCTCCAAGGAATAAATGATGAAGATTTAAAAAAGGTATGTGAAAAAATTGTAGATGAAAATTTAGAAGTTGTAAATGACTATAGGAATGGAAAAAACAAAGCGTTGCAGGCACTCATTGGCAAGGTCATGAGAGAAACAAGAGGTAAGGCAAATCCACAACAAACGGAAAAAAATCTTGTTAATATAATCTCCGATAATTGAACCATACAAAATATTCATTTTGTATGGTTGGGGTGGTGAAGAAAAATATCGCATAATAATCAAATAATGGTTCTTTCTCAAAATATTGTTCTTTCGGTCATATCGTTACTGCTAGCATTTTGGGTAAAGATTCCCATAATACCTTCATTGCCATTTCTTAGACTTGATATATCTGACACTCCCATACTTATAGCTACAATGTTATCCGGATATTCTTCCGGAATTTCTATACTTTTTACTGTTTCAATTTTAAGATGTATGTTCTTTAGTTCTGCCGGATTTATGGGACTGATAGTAAGACTAACTTCTGTATTTCTTGTTTTGTCTGTTTACTACCTCCGAAAGCCCAATATAAATATTACATACAGGGTGTTTATGTCTGTTTTATGTGTGTTAATATGTATATGTATCAAGCTCCCGATAAATTATTTAGGATGGATATATGTATACGGTATGCCAAAAAAAATTATTGCAAACCTTATGCTTTCTTGTATACTACCCTTTAACGCGTTGAAAATCGCACTTAATTATCTACTGGCAATTATTTTGTTTAAGCCTTTTAAGAGATTATTTGCTAGAGTCTTTAGGACAGTGATATGAATTTGTCACGTATTCAGAAATCATAGTGTAAATCACAGCAAAAACAGGTACACCGACTATCATGCCCGGTATTCCAAAAAGTCCCCCTCCGAGAATCACGCTGAACATAATCCATAGTCCCGATATACCAACAGTATTTCCCAGAATCTTTGGACCTATTATGTTACCGTCAATCTGTTGTAAAATAAGTATGAAAACCGTAAACCATATAGCTTTTAGCGGACTCACCACCAATAATATCAGTATGCACGGAACAGCCCCTATAAAAGGTCCAAAAAAAGGGATAATATTAGTTATTGCAACGATTACGCTTATAAGTAATGTATATGGAGTTTGCAAAATTGAAGTTCCTAAAAAACACAACATACCTATTATTAGAGAATCTATAATTTTACCTATAAGGAACTTGCCGAATTTGACATGAGTAAGTCTGAGTACTTTTAACACACTCTCTGAGAATCTTGGTGGTATATATACGGAGATTAGCAGCTTTAGTTGGCATATAAGTTTATCTTTGCTTGCAATAAAGTAGAATGAAATTATTATTCCAATTATCCAGTTATATATACCTATAGCGAAATTTTTTGTGAAATTAAACATATTAGAAAAGAATCCCTGGGCTGACCTCTCTAATAAACCCGGCAAGTTTTTAATTATAGTATCTAAATAATTATACGTTAGCTGGTCAAGCTTTAGTTTTTTCTCTAGATTTTTTGCCATGCTGACGAAAGACTGAGTATATTGAGAAAAGTTATCCATGAACTGGACTAAACTGCCATATATTCGAGGGATAATTGTGATAAATATAAATGCAAACACGCCAAATACAATTAAATATGACAAGACTATACAAACAAGATTTGCCGATTTTTTATTGACAATATACTTTGAAACTTTTTCCTTTATAAATTCATATGGCCAATTTATAACATAGGCTATAATAAATCCATATACAAATGGCATTAGCAACATCGTTATTTTAGAAAATATACCCATTATAACTGAAAAATTCATTATTAAACATAACATTAATAAAGTATATGTAATTAAAAATACATAGTTTTTAACTCCCAACTCCATATAGTAGTACTCCCCTATCCTAGAAAAAAGTGATTTGACTGCTTTCGGGCAACTCTTTAAAAACTCCTGCACTGCGAAGAGTTTCAATAATAGCCTTACTGGATTTCGTCCTTATTTGAAATTCCTCTACAGATAAATATTTTCCATCTTTTTGGGATACCTGCAAATTTTTTGCAGCTGCCTGCCCTACCCCTGAAATGGATGAAAAAGGCAGCCTCATTTTTCCATCCTCAATCAGAAATTTATATGCATCAGATTTATATATATCTACCGGTAATACCTCTATCCCCCTTGCGAGCATCTCATTTACTATCTGGAGTGTAGAATAAGACGCCAATTCTTTTGCGGTAGCCTCTCTCCCTTTGTTGATGATCTCATCCATATGTTTTTTTACAGCCTCTCTTCCCTGCATTACAATTACCCCATCAAAGTCCTCCCCACGCACAGTAAAATATGCTGCATAATATTCAAGCGGTCTGTGAACTTTATACCAGCCGAGTCTGAGTGTGGATATCATATAGGCTGCGGCGTGAGCTTTAGGGAACATATATTTTATTTTCATACATGAGTCAATGTACCACTGCGGAACTCCATGATTTTTCATTGTATCGATATGCTCTTGTGTCAGAAGTTTTTTAGCTTTCCCCTTTCTTACTATTTCCATAATCTGAAAGGCGGTTTTGGGTTCAACACCCTTATATATAAGAGTTGTCATAATACTGTCTCTTGTTCCTATAACATCAGAAATTGTGCAAACTCCCCTTTTTATTAAGTCCTGTGCATTTCCAAGCCATACATCCGTCCCGTGCGAAAGCCCTGAAATCTGCAATAAATCTGAAAATGTGTTGGGCTTAGACTCTATAAGCATCTGTCTTACAAAACTGGTTCCCACCTCGGGGAGAGAAAAAGTCCCTGTTTCAGAACCTATATCCTCCGGTTTCACTCCCAGTGCCTTTGTAGAGGTAAAGAGGGACATCACTTCACGGTCACTCATGGATACATCCATAACCTTTATTCCGGTATAGTCCTCTAGATACCTGTAAATTGATGGAACATCATGACCAAGCTCGTCCAGTTTACAGATTGTATCGTGTATAGAATGAAAATCAAAATGAGTAGTTATATTATCGGATTTTTGATCATTGGCAGGTCTTTGAACAGGGCAAAAGTCATATATTTCCATCCCCTTAGGGACTACCACCATGCCTCCCGGATGTTGCCCGGTAGTCCTTTTCACTCCTGTGCATCCCAGTGCAAGTCTGCTTTCCTCCGCTTTATGCAAAATAGTGCCGCTTTGCTCTGCGTATTTTTTTACAAACATCAGTCCTGTTTTTTCAGCGATAGTTCCTATAGTTCCGGCTTTAAAAACATTATCTTTTCCAAATAAGGTCTCAGTATACCTATGAGCACCACTTTGATATTCGCCGGAAAAATTAAGGTCTATATCAGGCGTTTTGTCTCCGTCAAAACCGAGGAAAGTTTCAAAAGGTATGTCATGCCCGTCTTGCAAGTATTTCTCCCCGCATTTAGGACAGTTTTTTTCGGGAAGGTCAAATCCGGAACCATAGCTTCCATCGGTAATAAACTCACTATTTTTGCAATTGGGGCAAACGTAATGAGGACACAAAGGATTAACTTCTGAAATTCCAGACATAGTGGCCACAAACGAAGACCCTACAGACCCCCTGGAACCAACTAAATACCCGTGCTTCTCTGAATCGGATACTAATTTCTGTGCGGTCATGTACAAAACAGAAAACCCGTGCTTAATTATAGAGGAAAGTTCTCTATCAATTCTTTCATATACTATTTTAGGCAGAGGATCACCATATTTTTCCTTGGTTCTACGCCAGGTAATTTCAACCAAGTCCTCCTGAGCTCCATCAATAAACGGCGGAAAAACTCCCGGAGGTATCGGCAAAATTTCCTCAGTCATGTCAGAAATCTTGCGACTGTTTTCCACAACAACCTCATACGCCTTTTCTTTGCCTAAGTATTCGAACTCTTTCAGCATCTCTTTCGTGGTTCTAAAATACAGCGGAGCTTGAAAATCCGCATCTTTATATCCCTGCCCTGCCATAAGTATTTTTCTGAAATCGGCGTCTTCCGGATTCATAAAGTGCACGTCACAAGTAGCAACTACAGGGATTCCTAATTCTTCTCCAAGTTTTGTTATCGTTCTATTGAAATCCCTTAATTGCTCTTCGCTTGACACCATTGCCTCTCTAATCATAAACTGATTGTTGGCAATCGGTTGAATTTCCAAATAGTCGTAGAATCTAGCAATTTCCACTAAATCTTTCCATGGCCGCCCTGCAACGATAGCCCTGAATAGTTCTCCGGATTCGCAGGCACTTCCAATAATTAACCCTTCTCTGAATTTAACGAGTTGACTCTTGGGTATACGTGGTTTTTTATAAAAATAGTTCAGATGAGCCATGGAAATAAGTCTATATAAATTTTTTAGCCCCGCTTGGTTTTTAACTAAAATTATCTGATGATATGAGCCCCCCTTCTTACAGTCTGTATCTGCGAGGACAGTGTTTATTTCTTGAATAGTCTCTATTTTAATCATAGAAAGCAGTTCTATAAAAATATAAGCCAATGCTTTAGCATCATCTGATGCCCTATGGTGATTAAATGCGGGTATTTTCAAATAATTTCCGACAGTATCTAACTTATAATTCTTAATGTTTTTTATCAAGGCTCTACACATTGGGACGGTGTCTATATAGCTAAAATTGTATTCTATGTTATTTCTGCCAAGTGCCGCTTTTATAAAAGATACGTCGAACGGAGCATTGTGTGCAACCAACACAGGTGACTGCGAACAAAACCCGATAAATTTCTCAATAGCTTCTTTTTCTCTCGGGGCATCTGACACCATGTCATCAGTAATACCGGTAACCTGTGTTATTTTTTCCGGTATATGCACCTCAGGGTTAACAAACGTACAAAAGCTATCCACTATCTTCCTATTTTTTACCCTTATGGCGCCAATTTCGGTTATTCTATTATGCTTTGCACTAAGTCCGGTAGTTTCTATATCAAAACATATAAATTCTCCCTCAGGGGTATTTTGACTGTTTCCTTTTAGTATCGGAATCATATCATTTACAAAATATGATTCTACTCCATAAATAACCTTTATATTGCCACCGTTCTTTTTGATCTTTTTTGCTGTATTCATAGCATCCGGAAAAGCCTGGACAACCCCGTGGTCCGTAATAGCAACAGCAGAGTGACCAAATTCATAAGCACGTTCTATAAGATCAGACACATGTGTTATCCCGTCCATCGCCGACATAGATGTGTGCATATGCAGTTCTACACGTTTTTCCTCGGCATTATCAACTATCTTTACTTTATTTACTATATTTATGCCTCTGGGGCGTAAAACAATTTCCCTATCATATTTATCATACGAAACATCTCCTTTAACTACTACACATGTCCCCTTCTTTATACTCTCAAGATATTTACATTTTTCTTTGTTCTCAATAATTTTAAGCGTCATGGAACCCGTATAATCCGTTATATTTATAGAAAAAATATTTTTAGAGTTATCTTTTGTGGTTCTAACATCGATATGAAACACTTCACCCCATATTGATACATTCCCAGACTGAATATTTACGTCTTTTATACGGCTCAGCGAAGAAGTTATTAAACCTCCAAGTATTGGTTTTGCCGAGGTTATATCAATACCGGGCAATGGATTATTTTTGTCTCTAATTTCGGTAAAAGCGATTTCTTTTGTGGTGGGTACGGTGTCTTCCGGCGTACTATTCTTGATATTTTTCTGTACGCTATCCGAAATATCAGCAGACTGTTTATCCAAAGACCGTTTGATTAAAAGCTTTTGCGTTTCCTTTTTGCTTTTTATGTAATCAGCATCATTAGCATCTACATGAAGAACGCCTTTAAAATTTAAACTTACGCTTTCTCCACATTTACGATATATTTCCTTGATAATTTCCTGGTCTATATGTCTTGAAGTAATAAGATCATATCCTCCATGCTTTAAACATATATCTACAGTATTACCATCGAAAGTTAATTCTGAGTCTCTGAAAATCACCCTCATTGAGGCAGATGAACTGCAAATATTATCAATTATTTCCCAAATTACGTCTTTGCTAATATGTATATCACTTTCAATTTGCCCATACTCTATCTTAACATCTGCTAATTCCAACAGGCTTTTGGCCAACTCTCTTTCAATGTAACTTATTTTTTCAGTATGGTCCATCTCTAAATTTTGCAAATTAATTGTCATTCGCCGCTTTTTTTTATTCACAGTCAAACATCGTACATCGCTTAGCTCTATAAATCGAGGTATCTCGCAATCAACCAGATATTCACCAAAGATTTCACTGAACTTTCTCACTTGGATGTCCCCCGTTTTTACATCATGTTTACCTCTTCTACAAGCTCATTTATTAAATCGGCTTCAGGCACTCTTTTTACTTCTTTTCCCTTTTTAAATATTATCCCCAATCCATCTCCCCCACACACGCCAATATCAGCATCGATTGCCTCTCCCGGGCCATTGACAACGCACCCCATGATGGCAATTTTTAGTTTTTTTCTGCACCCGATAAGCCTTTTTTCTGCCTCATTTGCAAGGTTTATTAAGTCAATCTTTGTACGCCCACAGGTAGGGCAAGACGTAAAGGTTACACCTTCATTATGTATATTCAGAGAAGAGAGCAAACTGATTCCTGTCTCTACCTCTTTAACGGGATCAGCTGTAAGAGAAACTCTTATAGTGTCCCCTATTCCATCCAAAAGTAAAGACCCAATTCCCGCTGCAGATTTCATAATTCCTGAATTTTCAGTGCCGGCCTCAGTAACTCCCACATGTAAAGGATAACTACATCTGCCTGCCAGTATCCTATATGCATCCACAGTTGTCTTTACGTCAGATGACTTTACAGATACAATTATCTTATCAAAATCAAACTTTTCCAACAGCGATATATTATAAATTGCACTTTCGCACAAGGCCTCAGCAGTAGGAGCTCCATATTTAGATAGAATATTCTTCTCAAGAGAGCCGGAATTAACTCCTATCCTTATTGGGACGTCTTTTTGACTGCAAATCTGCGATACAGCCTTTATTTTGTCCTGACTTCCGATGTTTCCCGGGTTTATTCGTACTTTGTCCGCCCCGGCAATAACAGATTCTATAGCCAGCTTAAAATTGAAATGTATGTCTGCAACAACCGGCACATGTATATTCTCTTTCAAAGCATTTATAAGTCGTACAGATGCCATATTGGGGATCGCTATTCTAATTATGTCGCATCCCGCAGCCTCGAGCTCTTTTGCCTGACAAATATTACCTTCGATATCTTCAGGGTTTCTATTTAACATGGACTGAACCGATATTTTACTATCCCCACCAATATACAAATTGCCGACTTTAACTTTTTTGCAAATTCTTCTCTCCAAAATAGTTCTACCCCTTTATCAGTTTGACAATGTCATTGTAAGTTATAAATAACATCAAAGCAATAAACAAAACAAACCCTAAAGCATGTATCCAACCCTCGTATTTAGTGCTCAGCGAAGTGCCAAGAATCATTTCAAATACTATAAAAACCAGCCTTCCTCCATCAAGTGCCGGTAGGGGCAATAAATTAAACACACCAAGATTTATCGTTATCATCGCCATCATAGATATAACACTACTTATTGCGAACATTACATTTATTTTTAATCCTTCATCAGTTGCTTTCCCAATTGCAGAAGCTATTCCGACAGGTCCGGACATATTGCTTAGCGAAAACCTCCCAGATACAATTCCTGCCAAGCTGCTCCAAACAATACGAACTGTTGAAACCGTATCAATAAATGTGTATCTAATAAGAGTCCATGGGGTTTTGTCGATAGTATCAACGTAAAAATCCACTTGTGTGCTCTTAGAATTATTTTTCCCCGGTAATACATTAAACTTCACGTTGTTCAGAGTAATTTTTTCGCCGCCACGATTAACATCTATATCAAAATCCTCTTTACCGTCAACAGTAAGGCTAAACATAAGGTCTTTATGCGAGTATGTTCTATAGCCATTTACGCAGATAATTTCATCCCCAACCTCAAGACCGCTATGGTTAGATACCGAATTATCTGTAAACTTAGAAATGCGGGTAGATAAAAAATTTGTTTGCTGGCACAAAAGAATAAACGTCATAAGGATACCAAGAAGTATATTCATTATGGCACCCGAAGAAATAATTATCATTCTTTTCCATGGCTCTTTCTTATTGAATGAATACTCTTCAGGACTTTCCTCATCTTCACCTTCCATAGCACAAAAACCGCCTATTGGAAAGATCCTTATAGAATAAAGTGTGTCTCCCCTCTTGACTTTGAATATTCTGGGACCCATACCGATTGCAAATTCATTTACCCTTACACCAAAAAGTTTTGCTGTAAAAAAATGCCCAAATTCATGAATAAATATAATTAAGTTAAATAAGATTACAGCAAATATTATTATAAAAACGTTCACAAAATTCACTCCCTTTATAAGAATAATTTACACATCTATTTTTCCGACATACTCTCTAGTAGCTTTATCCGCATTTATTATATCATCAAATCCGGTTATTTCAAATTTAGAGACACTCATCATTGCACTTTTTACTATCTGGCTGATTTCGGTGAACCTTATTTTACCTTTTAAAAACAGTCTTACAGCTTCCTCATTCGCCGCATTTAAAATTACAGGTTCGCTCCCCCCCATCCTAATCGCTCGGCGGCATAAATTCATACACTCAGACAGACTATCCTCAGGTTTATGAAAAGTAAGGGATTTACCTGCTAAATTCAAAAAATTTGCACAGGACTCCAGTCTGTCCGGGTACGAAAACGCATACTGTATGGGAATTCTCATATCCGGTACCGCTAGCTGTGCGATAACGGAGCCGTCAGTATACTCCACCATAGAGTGAACTATACTTTCCCTATGTATCAGCACTTTTATTTTGTCTTCGCCGATATCAAACAGATAAGCTGCCTCTATAATTTCTAAGCCTTTATTCATCATCGTTGCAGAGTCTACAGATATCTTAGGTCCCATCCTCCAGTTAGGATGATTTAATGCCTGTTCAGGCATAACATTTTCCAAATCTTTTTGACTTTTGCCAAAAAAAGGACCACCTGAAGCCGTCAGAATTAAATTTTTAATCTGTCCCTTATCAGGGCAACCCTGCAAAGACTGAAAAACAGCACAATGTTCACTGTCAACCGGAAATATTTTAGTATTATTCTTTTTTGCACAGTCAGCCACAAGCTCCCCACCGACGACTAAGGTCTCTTTATTTGCAAGTGCAACATCATTTCCTGAGCCAAGTGCACTGAGAGTAGGCTTAAGCCCTATCATACCACTGAGTGCATTAAGAACAATGTCACATTCTTTAATTGATGCTATTTCGCATAGCCCATCTAGCCCCGTTAATATTTTAACCGATAAATCTCTTACCTTGCTTTGCAGCTCATATGCCTTTTCATCATTAAAAACCACTGCATATTCCGGCTTAAATTCTCTTATCTGATTTTCTAACAGATTTATATTACTTTTTGCGCTCAAAGCCAAAACATTTATATTAAATTTCCTTACTATGTCTAATGCCTGTAATCCGATGGATCCTGTAGAACCCAGTATTACCAGATTTTTTATCAAAAAATATTGCCCCCTTTACTGTAGAATCGGAATCAACCTCATAAATAAATAAGCATAAGGTGCCACAAATATAACGCTGTCAAATCTATCGAGAACTCCCCCGTGTCCCGGTATAACATTGCCGAAGTCTTTAATATGACAATTTCTCTTTACGGCAGAAAAACAAAGGTCGCCAAGAGCTGAAATAGGAGAACCAATTAGTCCTAAAAATATCAGCGCTAAATAATTTATACCGTATTTATTATCTAACACTAAAGCATTGAATAAAAAACTTATTAAAATCAAAGATAAAACACAAGTTATTATTCCTCCAACCACGCCCTCTATGGTCTTTTTGGGACTCACGTCCGGACAAAGTTTGTTTCTGCCAAAGCATTTTCCGAAAAAATAGGCACCTGTGTCTGAAGTCCAAGCTATTGCGAGTGCAAGTAAAACGTAAAAGCCCCCCAATTCATGGCCATAGTCTCTTATTTCAACAATTTTGCTAAGCGATATAGTAATAACCATTGTCAGCATATATACTAAGGCTATATCCCTAAGCTTTAATTTTTTGTTACACACTACCGTTCCCAACATAAATACAGTATACAAATACCAACATGCCTGCCAAATAATATTTTCACCTATGATTGGCATTATTGGAACAAACATGATGGTGGGGACTGTCATACAAAAAATCTGTGTAACACCCATAGCAGTAAAAATCTCAATCATCGACAAAGCCGCAACCATGGCAACAAGGATATTCATTAGGAGCAAGAATCTCTCATTAAACAAAAGTATGGCAACAACGAGTATAGCACCTATAACTCCCGAAATTATTCTAAGTGACACCTTCATACACCTCCAAAACGTCTGCTGCGTTTTGAATAAAGTTCTAAAATTCTGTTTAAATCGTCTGTTTTAAAGTCCGGCCACAATTTATCCTCTACTATGTACTCAGCATATGCAGCTTGCCAAATAAGAAAATTAGATATTCTGAATTCACCGCTTGTTCTGATAACCAAATCAACATCCGGCTGTCCGCATGTGTACAAAAAATTTGAAAAAGTTTCCTTAGAAATATCAGACAGTGCAAGTTTTTTTTCAGAAACCTCTTTTGCTATTAATTTCACTGCATTGACAATTTCATCCTTGCCCCCGTAATTCATAGCTATGTTCAAAACCATGCCGCTACTGTCTTCTGACGCCGTTTCCACTTCATCAGCAAGAGTCCTAATTTCCTGAGGAAATCTTGACCTTTCTCCCAAAAACTTAATTTTTATATTCTCCTTCCGGAAGTCGCACAGTGCTTCTTCCAAGTACTGTTTAAATAGAGCCATCAGGGCCGTAACCTCATCGAAAGGTCTATTCCAATTCTCAGTTGAGAAAGCAAAAACCGTAAGATATTTTATCCCTATATTGCTGCAATGCCTTGTGATGGTTCTAAAAGTTTTTGCTCCTTCCCTATGTCCGAATTTTCTGGGAAGCCCTCTTTTTTTTGCCCACCTTCCATTACCGTCCATTATGATGCCAATATGAACGGGTAAAATACCCTTATATGAAGTTTTTTTATTAAATATTAATCCCATACAAAATTACTAAGCCTCTTTTATATACTCATCACTTCAGCAGACTTATTATTGCAAAGCCGTTCTATTTCCGCTATTGCACCATTAGTAATATCCTGGATCTTTTTCTCTCCACTTCTAAGTTCGTCTTCAGTTATCTCAGAATTCTTATTCATTTTTTTTAACTTATCCATAGAATCTCTCCGGATGGAACGTATGGCAATTTTAGAATTTTCTGCTTTTTCGGTGACATCTTTTACAATATTTTTTCTCATATCTTCGTTTAACTGTGGAAAAATTAATCTTATAACTTTTCCATCGTTTTGCGGGTTTATTCCTATATCTGACTTCTGTATAGCCTTTTCTATGGGGCTTACTAAAGATATGTCCCATGGCTGCACCACAAGAACTCTGGCCTCAGTGACAGCTATCGAAGCAACTTGGCTAATCGGGGTCGCAGTTCCATAATAATCAACCGTAATCTTATCCAAAATAGATGGGTTAGCTCTGCCGGCTCTTATCTCCGCATATTCCTTATTGAGTACATCTATAGTCTTTTGCATATGTTTTTTTGTGTCTGAAAACAGATTTTCCATAAAAATTTTCCTCCAAAATTAGTTTAAGATTTTACTACAGTACCAATACTTTCTCCGCATACCGCTTTAAATATATTACCAGGATCTTTTATACTAAACACAAGTATGGGAATATTGTTATCTCTGCACATTGAAATGGCGGTGCTATCCATAACCTGTAGGTTCTTACTCAACATCTCATCGAATGTAATCGAAGAATACTTTTTAGCACCCGGATTCTGCTTTGGATCACTGTCGTAAACTCCATCAGTATTAGTTGCCTTTAATATAACCTCGGCACCTATCTCAGCAGCCCTCAGAGATGCCGCAGTATCAGTAGAAAAAAACGGACTCCCGGTGCCGCACCCAAATATAATAACACGCCCCTTTTCCAAATGTCGAACCGCTTTGTTCCTGAGATAAGGCTCTGCAATTTGCTGCATTGTAATCGCAGTCTGCACCCTGACGTCCAAACCCAGGTGTTCCAGAGTGTCAGCAATCGCCAAGGCATTTATCACCGTGGCCATCATTCCCATGTGGTCTGCACGGGTTCTATCCATTTTTCCGTTTGTCCTACCTCTCCAAAAATTCCCCCCACCAACGACAATTCCTAAGTGAGTACCTCCATCTACACACTTTTTAACAGCTTTGCCTATATCCGAGAGCACAGCAAAATCTATCCCCGATCCCTTTGAGCCTGCAAGTGCTTCTCCGCTGATTTTTAACAATACTTTTTTATAAGGGATACCCAAAAAAAGCCACCTCCATTTATTTGCAATCAACATTACTATTTTACAATAATAAAAGCAGTATGTAAATCCCCTTTGTACGGTAGCGTTAATTTAATGAATTGCAGCTGAAAAAGAAAAAACGTGATTTATTATGTCTTAATTTATAGTGGATTGTTTGTTTGCTAGCTTACTATCGGAAAATTTAGTAGCCAAGCAAAAGGTCAACATATTAGCGATTATTCCTACTACGTTTCC
>CASPLG010000011.1 GCA_949422855.1 uncultured Eubacteriales bacterium
CAAGGGAAATCTGATATACACTTACCTTTGAGTAAACATTTTACATTTGTCAGATTAGATTTGTAACCTTGTAAGTTTTTTAATTATATTTTTAAATTTTCTATTTTTAAACAAATTAATTTATTGTAGTAAAAATTATAAAATGTTATAATACAAGGTAATAGTATAGTTTATTTTCTTAGGGGGAAGTTTAGATGTGTGGGATTTGCGGATTTACAGGGGAAATTGAGAATCGTGCTAAAGTAATAGAAACAATGACAGATCTTATTACACATAGAGGGCCGGACAGTGCGGGATTTTTTGCTGACAATAACGTGTCTATGGGCTTTCGCAGACTGAGTATCATTGGTCTGAAAAATGGAAACCAGCCTATATACAATGAGGATAATACCTTAGTTTTAACGTTCAACGGTGAGATTTACAATTATAAAACACTGAAAGAAGAGCTTATTGACCAGGGGCACAAATTCTATACTGATGCTGATTCAGAGGTTCTTTTGCACGGATTTGAGCAATGGGGCGAAAATCTTTTGAACAGATTAAGAGGGATGTTTTCTTTTGCCATATGGAACAGAAAAGATAATTCTTTATTTCTTGCTAGGGATTTTTTTGGAATTAAACCTTTGCATTATGCTGTGATTGGGGAAAATTTTGTTTATGGTTCGGAAATAAAAAGCATCCTTGCGTTTCCGACCTATGAAAAGGGAATAAATATGAATGCACTTGATAAGTACTTGTCATTTCAGTACTCTGTACCGCCGGAGACTTTTTTTGAAGGTATATACTGTTTGCTGCCTGGCCACTATCTGTGGAACAAAAATGGAGAAATTGAAATTAAACGGTATTTCCGGCCTGAGTTTGCGCCAGATGAGAACATGGAATTAGATGAGGCCGCCGGAAAAATAGAAAAAGTATTTGAAGAGTCCGTTAATGTGCATAGAATAAGCGATGTGGATGTTGGATGTTTTCTATCGAGCGGTATAGATTCGAGCTATGTTGCGTCATATTTTAAGGGAGAAAAAACTTTTACGGTTGGGTTTGATTTTGGTGAAAGATATAACGAGATAATGTGGGCAAGGAAAGTTTCTAAGAAAATCGGTGCAAATCACCACTGCAAACTGATTACGTCGGAAGAATTTTGGAATGCTGTTCCGGAGGTTGCGTACTATATGGATCAGCCTCTTGCCGACCCCTCATGTGTGGCGCTATATTTTGTATCAAGGCTTGCTTCGCAGCATGTAAAAGTTGTATTGTCAGGCGAAGGCGCAGATGAGTTTTTTGGCGGGTATAATATTTATAAAGAGCCGTCGGCTTTCAACCTATATAAAAAGATTTTTCCCAAGCCCGTAAGGAGATTTTTGGCTAAAATGGTAAGTCTGATACCATGTGGTTTTAAGGGGAAAAACTATATAATAAGGGGTTCTAAGGAGCTTGAACAACGCTTTATTGGCAACGCATTTATGTTTTCGTATGGAGAAAAACGCAAGTTATTAAAAGACCCATCGTTTGCATCTAAACCCCAGGAATTTTGCAGTAGTTTTTATAAAGAGGCGAAGGACTACGATGACGTAACAAAAATGCAGTATTTGGACGTGAATTTGTGGATGGTTGGGGATATTTTATTGAAGGCTGATAGGATGAGTATGGCAAATTCTCTTGAACTGCGGGTGCCATTTTTGGACAAAGAGGTGTTTAAGATCGCATCTGCTTTGCCCACGAGGTTAAAAGTAACAAAAGCGAATACTAAGGTTGCACTGCGTAAAGCTGCGCAGAGACATCTTCCACAAGCCACCGCACAAAAGAAGAAGTTAGGATTTCCTGTCCCTGTACGTGTGTGGCTTAGAAGCAAAAAATACTATGAGATTGTGAAGAAAGAATTTTTATCTGAAAATGCATCAAAATTTTTCAATATCCCTATTCTGATTAACCTATTGGACGAGCATTTTTCCAACAAAAGTGACAACAGCCGAAAAATATGGACTATATATACTTTTTTAATCTGGTACAAGATTTATTTCGAAAATTGATAAAAGCATTTGAAATCTTTTTGTATCGTCGTATAATAAAACAAAAGGAGATGATTTAAATGGAACAATGTGAAGCAAACAAAAAACATTTATCCTATTTTGACGGGAAACTTAGTCAATACTTGGGATACCGAATATTGGAATTTTTTGTAGTTTTATTTACATTGGGGATTTGCTATCCGTGGGCGTGCTGTGCGATTTACAGGTGGAAAGCTAAGCACACCGTTATAGATGGAAGACGCCTTTATTTTGACGGTTCTGCAGTGCAGCTTTTCGGACTTTGGATAAAATGGTTTCTGCTGTGTATAGTTACCCTTGGAATTTACTCCTTTTGGACATACATATCACTAAAAAAATGGAAGTGTAAGCATACGCATTTTAGAGATTAATTTGTGCTATGGTTGCTTTAGGAATAATTTTATGCTAGAATGTCTGGATGTAAGTTTAGTTGCAAGGGAGGGATTTTATGGCTCACTTAAAAATTGTCAACGGTTCCGATTTGATAAGGTGTACTGCTGAGGGCGGATGCGGAGAATGCCAAGTTTCATGTCAGTCCGCAGTTAAGACTTCGAGTGCGGTTGCGAATCAGAAATGTGAAAATAAGGCTGAGAAAAGTAAAGCTGAATAAGGATCAACTTTAAGGAGGACGGCTTGCAACTGTGCTCCTTAGTTTTATTTTATATGGAGGATTTTCTATGATACACAAGTACAAGTTAAACGGATATGGGGTAGTTTTAGACGTATGCAGCGGGGCGGTTTATTGTGTGGATGATGTTACTTATGATATACTGGATTATTTGGAAGATTCTGTGGAGGAGAATATAGATAAATCGATTATTGAGAGACTAAATGGGAAGTATAGTGACCGAGAAATAAGGGAAGCATATGATGAGCTCTACAGTGCTTTTAAAGGGGGACTTATTTTCTCAAAAGACAGATGCAAAGATGAGGTCGGAAGTGAATTGTTAAATTCCCCGATAAAAGCTATGTGTATTAATATATCTCATGATTGCAATATGTCATGTGAATATTGTTTTGCATCCAAAGGAGATTTTGGTTGCACAAGGGAATTAATGACATTTGATACAGCGAAAAAGTGTATAGATTTTCTGGTTGTAAATTCGCAGGGACGCAGGAACTTAGAGGTGGAATTTTTTGGTGGAGAACCTTTAATGGCATTTGATACGGTGAAAAAAACTGTGGAATATGCACGAGGTCTAGAAGAAAAGTACAACAAAAACTTCCGTTTTACTATTACGACCAACGGAATTTTATTAGATGACGACAAAATTAATTTTATAAATAAAGAAATGTCCACTGTGGTACTCTCTTTGGACGGGCGAAAAGAGATAAACGATAAAATGAGGAAGACTCTGGGGGATCAGGGTACTTATGACAGGATAATTCCTAAATTTAAGAGATTAGTAGAGCTAAGAGGCGGAGAAAATTATTATATAAGAGGCACTTTTACGAAAAATAATCTGGATTTCAGCGAGGATATACTACATATATACAATTTAGGGTTTAATAAAATTTCAGTTGAACCGGTTGTGGGAGAAGAGTATACTGATTACACAATTGATAAAGACGATTTGGGAGATGTTCTAAGAGAGTATGAAAAGCTGCTTAAAATAGTATATGATATGAAAAAACGTGGGTCGAACATAGATTTTTATAGGTTCAATATAGATTTAAAGAGGAGCCCATGTGCAATAAAGAGGCTTAAGGGGTGCAGTTGCGGGAATGAGTTCATTGCAGTTGTGCCCAATGGAGATATATTCCCATGTCACCAGTTTGTCGGCGAAGAAAAATTCACTATGGGCAATGTAAATGCAGGTACATTTAACGGTGAGTTGAAAAAGGCATTTTCTGAAATGAATATGTACAAAAAAAGCAAATGCTCAGAATGTTGGGCTAGGATGTTTTGCGGTGGGGGATGTAATGCTAATAATGTTCATTATACGGGGGACATAAAAAAACCATATTCTCTGTTGTGCGAAATAGAGAAGAAACGAATTGAATGTGCATTGATGCTAAATGTTGCACTAAGTGAGCAGCGGACATAAATTCTATTCATATTTTATTTGCAGTCGTCATATTTTTTACAAAGATGTATAAAGTTTTGAGGAGCGACGCAAATGAGAAGGATATTTTACAAAGCAAAAAAGATATTTGCTGAAGTAGATTTGATAAAGTTTATTGGTGATAATAAATTTGCCGCATCATTAATATTAATTACGGTTATAGGTATGATTTTCGGTGCGGTGTGTGTAAATTATGTGGATTTAAATACAATAAAAAAGTTAGATATATTATTTTTAAGTGATTTTGACAGCAGATCCAATCAAAGCGAATTGTATACATTTGTTTCATCATTCACATCTTTATTTTTATTCTGGCTGATGTTAATTATGTCAGCTTTGTCCGCGTTAGGAGTAATAATAGTGCCTGGTATACTAATTTTTAGGAGCTGGGGACTTGGTCTGACATCGGGATATTTATATTTAATTTACGGACTCAAGGGAGTAGCATTTTATATATTAGTCTTATTGCCGGGGATATTTATCTCTTCGATTGCGTTTATTTACATGTCTATAGCCTCAGCAAAATTTTCCATACGAGTATTAAAAAAGTTTTTGCCTCATGCAAGCGAGGGGAGTTTGTGGGGTGAGATGGTCTTATATATAAAAAAATCAGGATACATACTTGCAGCTTTTATGATTTCTTCCATGATTGACATGTTTTTCATGAAGATGTTCTCAAATTTATTTGTTTTCTAAAAACCAGATTTTATTCACTTGAAAGGTTTTTCCATTTAGGTAGTCTAAAGGAGTGCCCAACTGGGAAAAGTCAAAGTGAATTTTGTAAGAATACAAAGCCTGATAAGGGTAATTTTTTTGTTTATTATAAGCTTTGAGACCATACTTTCTATCACCGAGTATAGGGTGTCCTATAAAGCTCATATGCGCACGTATTTGATGAGCTTTGCCTGTTACAAGGTCTATTTCCAGCAGGCTTTCATTATTTGAATGGCTTTTTACAGTGTATTTGGTTATAATTTGCTTATACCCATCTTTTTTTGATGAGGATATTCTTACTTTATTGAGCTCAGGGTCTTTTAACAGATAGGAAATTAAGGTATCTGACTTTTTATTCATAATGCCTTGTACCTTACATAGATAATATTTTTTAATTTCTTTATTTTTTATTTTATCATTTAATATCCTTAGTGATTCGGCGTTTTTCGCAGCGATTACTATTCCTCCGGTATTATGGTCTATTCTATTTGCGAGTGCAGGGGAGAAGGTATTTGACTCATGCGGATTATATTCTCTTTTGGCATATAGATAGTGTTTTATGCGATTTATCAGGCAGTCTATTTCTACATTTCGGTCAGGATGAACAATTAGCCCTGGTTTTTTATCAACAATTAAAATATTTCTATCCTCATATACGACATTTAGTTTTGAAGGGGCACTAAGAAAATCCAAGTCGGGCGTGTTTTCAGGGAAAAACTCGTCGTTTATGTACAAGTTCAAGATATCTCTTTCTTTTAATATATAGGAAATATCACACTTTTTATTATTTACTTTTACTCTTTTTTTCCGTATATATTTATACATTAAGTTATTTGGCAAACGTTTCAAATATTTGGTCAAAAATTTATCGATTCTTTGGCCGGAATCATTTTTGCCTATTACAATTTTTTTCATATTAATTTACCACCTTATTAAAATTACTATTGATTAACTTAAAAATATATGGTACAATGTAGATTGATTTCTTAAAAAGACTAGGTTTCGGAGGCTTGATAAAATTGCATGAAGGACATAGAAAAAGAATGAGGGACAAGTATATTTTAGACGGAATAGACAAGTTTTGTGAGCATGAAATTTTAGAGTTCGCTTTATATTACGCCATACCAAGGAAAAATACAAATGAAATTGCTCATAATTTACTCAATAAATTCGGAAGTTTTGCAGCAGTTTTAGATGCCCCGTTGAGCGCACTGAAAAACGTGGAGGGCATGGGGGAAACGTCTGCAATATTCATTAAGTTTCTTCCGGATTTAGCAAGAACTTATATGAACAGCAGCATGTCTTTAGAGGGAAAACTTATGAGCAAAAAAGAGGCTTGTGATAAATTATCTTTACACTTTATTGGGAGACGGGAAGAAATTGCTGCATTAATGTTATTCGACAGTAAGGGTAAAATGCTTTATAATGGAGTTATAAATAAAGGCACTATTAATGCTGTGGATTTATATGCAAGAAAAATTGTAGAATTAGTTCTGGCTTACAATGCTGATTCAGGCATTATTGCTCACAATCATCCCAGCGGACTTGCTCTTCCGTCTAGAGAGGATTTGGATGCGACTGAGCAAATAAAGACTATATTTAATAGTTTTGGGGTTAAGTTTTTAGATCATATTATTGTTGCTGATGGAGACTATATTTCTTTAGCATCGAGTTCTAAAGAAAATCTTGAAAAAGTGGCACGATATGTTAGCAAAAGTAAGAAACAGCAACTTGAATATTCAAAAGATTTGTAAGAACTATCTTATGCAGAGGGTGTTAAAGGCTTTATGGATTTTAAAATAGATTCTAAATTCAAACTGAGAGGTGATCAGCCTCAGGCTGTGAATAGGCTTGTGGAAGGGATAAATAAAGGTTATAAGGAACAGACTTTGTTAGGTGTAACCGGTTCCGGAAAGACTTTTACTATGGCGAATATAATAGGGAGGGTAAATCGACCGGTACTGGTGCTGGCACATAATAAAACCTTAGCGGCACAGCTTTGCTCTGAATTTAAGAGCTTTTTCCCGAATAATGCAGTGGAATATTTTGTTTCTTATTATGATTATTACCAACCGGAGGCATACATTGCTTCGACCGATACTTATATAGAGAAAGACTCTGCAATAAATGATGAGATAGATAAATTGCGGCATTCTGCGACGTCCGCACTTGCCGAAAGGCGAGATGTAATTATTGTTTCCAGTGTCTCATGCATATACAGCCTAGGAAACCCGATAGATTATAAATCTATGGTTATATCGCTGCGTCCGGGTATGCAGAAAAGCAGGGAGGCACTGCTTTTAAAGCTTGTTGAGATACAGTATGAGAGAAACGACGTTAATTTTACAAGAAATAAGTTCCGGGTACGGGGCGATGTAGTGGAGATTTTTCCGGCGGCATCGGGAGAGTATGCTATAAGAGTTGAATTTTTTGGCGATGAAATTGACAGAATTTGTGAAATTAATCCTGTTGACGGAAAAATTGTGTCTGTTTTGAAGCATGTTGCGATATATCCGGCATCACACTACATTGTGCCAAGGGAGAAGCTAAGGATTGCACTTGAAAAGATGAATAAGGAGAAAGAAGAGAGAGTACAATACTTTTTAGATAATGGGAAACCCGCCGAAGCACAGAGAATAGAACAAAGAATTAATTACGACATGGAAATGCTAAGAGAAATAGGATTCTGTAAGGGGATAGAAAATTATTCCGGGATATTATCGGGAAGGAAGCCCGGTTCTCCTCCATTTACGCTGTTTGACTACTTTCCAAAGGACTTTCTGCTTTTTATAGACGAATCTCATGTAACACTTCCTCAAGTCAGGGCGATGTATGCTGGGGATAGGTCGAGAAAAGATAACCTTATAGATTATGGATTTAGGCTTCCATCAGCGAGAGATAACCGGCCTATGACGTATGATGAATTTTATTCGAAGATAAATCAAGTTATATTCGTAAGTGCGACGCCGGGAAATATCGAGCTTGAGAAAAGTGAACAGATTGTGGAACAAATTATAAGACCTACAGGGCTTTTAGACCCTGAAATAATTATCAAACCCGTTGAGGGGCAGATAGACGATTTAATTTCAGAGATAAATTCTTGCACGGAAAAGGGGGAAAGGGTACTTATAACAACCCTAACCAAAAAGACTGCAGAAGATCTTACGCAATATCTAAAGGAAGTTGATATAAAGGTAAGTTATATGCACAGCGACGTTGATACAGTCAAGAGGATGGAAATCATTAGGGATTTGCGTCTTGGAAAGATTGATGTTTTAGTTGGGATAAATCTTTTAAGGGAAGGACTTGATATACCGGAAGTTTCCTTAGTTGCGATACTTGAAGCTGACAAAGAGGGGTTCTTGCGTTCAGATAGATCCTTGATACAAACTGTTGGGAGGGCAGCCAGGAATGAAAATGGAAAAGTAATAATGTATGCTGACAGTGTAACAAAATCAATGGAACATTGTATAAGAGAGACCCTCAGACGGCGTGAAATACAGATGGAGTTTAACAAAAAACACGGTATCACACCTAGGACAATTAAAAAAGATGTGTCTGAGATTCTTGAGATATCGAGTAAGGATAGCGATTCAGGCAAAAATTCATATAAGAAATTGAAAAAAACAGAAAAACAGAAGCTCATTTCTCAGATGGAAGAAGAGATGAAAACAGCGGCAAAAATGTTAGAATTTGAACATGCGGCATTTTTGAGAGATGAGATAAAAAAATTAAAGGAATTATAAGAATTTGGGGAGAGTGGATAGAATGTCCGGAAAAATTGTAATAAAAGGTGCAAGACAACATAACCTTAAAAATGTAGATTTAGAATTGCCGAGGGATAAATTTATTGTATTTACGGGGCTTTCAGGATCCGGTAAATCCTCTTTAGCGTTTGATACAATATATGCAGAAGGACAGAGAAGATATATAGAGTCGCTTTCTTCGTACGCAAGGCAATTTTTGGGACAAATGGAAAAGCCGGACATCGATAGTATAGAAGGCTTATCACCGGCGATTTCAATTGAACAAAAAACCACTTCCAAAAATCCGAGGTCGAGTGTTGGTACAGTGACGGAAATTTATGATTATTTAAGGCTTTTGTATGCCAGAATCGGAATACCGCATTGTCCTGTTTGTGGGAGGGAAATATCACACCAGACAGTAGACCAGATAGTAAATAAGGTTATGCAGCTATCTGAAGGAACTAGAATCCAGATTTTGGCTCCGATTGTAAGGGGACGCAAGGGTGAGCATATAAAAAAGTTGGAAGGTGCGCGTAAAAACGGTTACGTTAGGGTCAGGATTGATGGCGAAACATATGATTTATCTCAAGATATACAGTTGGATAAGAATAAAAAACACGATATAGAAATAGTAATAGACAGGTTAATTATAAACTCGTCGATAAAAAGCAGGCTGTCTGAATCTATAGAGTCGGCATCTAGCATATCTGAGGGAATAATCATAATAAATGTAAATAGAGAAGAAGATATGCTGTTTTCGCTAAATTGTGCGTGCCCGGAGCATGGGGTAAACATTGGGGAGCTTGCACCAAGGATGTTTTCGTTTAACAGTCCATATGGGGCGTGTAAAAAATGCACAGGGTTGGGAGTATTTATGAAGGTAGACCCTGAATTAATTATACCCAATACATCACTTTCAATTAGAGAAGGCGGAATAAAGGGCAGTGGATGGGCGATGGAGGGAAACACTGTTGCCAATATGTATTTTGAGGGGCTGGCAAAACACTATAATTTTTCTCTTGATACGCCAATTAAAGATTTATCCGGAGATATTGTAGAGATATTACTTTACGGAACGAAAGGCGAAAAGATAAAACTCACTCGTGAAACCTCTTATGGACAAGCTAACTTTGAAAATGTATTTGAGGGAGTAATAAATAATTTAGAACGCAGATTCAGAGAGACGCAAAGCAGTTGGATTAAAGAAGAAATAGAGACTTATATGAGTGCTGTTTTGTGCAGCGAATGTAAAGGTCAAAGGCTGTCGAAAAACAGTCTTGCGGTTACCGTTGGGGGATTAAATATAAGCGAACTTTGCGATAAATCTGTAGCTGACGTTTTGGAATTTATGGGTAATTTGGCTCTGAGCGAGAAAGATACAATAATTGCAGAGCAAATAGTAAAAGAGATAAAAAGCAGGTTACATTTTCTAAAAAGTGTCGGTCTAGAATATCTGACTTTATCGAGAAAATCGTCTACTCTTTCGGGAGGGGAAAGTCAAAGGATACGTCTTGCGACCCAGATAGGTTCATCTCTTAGGGGAGTTCTATATGTTCTGGATGAACCAAGTATTGGTCTGCACCCGAGTGACACTAAGAAGTTGATTAGTACACTGAATAGATTAAGGGATATGGGTAATACGTTAATTGTTGTGGAGCATGACGAAGAGATAATGTATGCGGCTGATTATATAGTGGATATAGGACCTAAGGCCGGAGAGCATGGTGGTAAAATAGTCTGTGCCGGGACGATAGATGACATTAAAAAGTGCAAGCAGTCCATAACAGGGCAGTATCTGCGTGGAGAAAAGTTTATAGAGACCCCGAAAGAGAAACGCAAGGGAAATGGGAAATATCTGGAGGTGATAGGTGCCACGCAAAATAACCTTAAAAATATAAATGTAAAAATCCCTCTTGGGACGATGACGTGTGTTACCGGAGTTTCGGGGTCAGGGAAATCCACGCTTGTAAACGAAATAATTTATAAGAGACTTGCCCGTGACCTAAATAGGGCAAGGTGCAAGCCCGGAAAACACAAGGACATTCTGGGAACCGAGAATTTAGATAAGGTAATTGGCATAGACCAGTCACCAATTGGCAGAACTCCACGCTCTAACCCGGCTACTTATACAGGAGTATTTACGGATATAAGAGATCTATTTGCGTCTACAAACGATGCTAAGATAAAGGGATTTGGCAGTGGAAGGTTTTCTTTTAATGTTAAGGGAGGAAGATGTGAGGCTTGCCAGGGCGACGGAATAATCAGAATAGAAATGCATTTTTTACCGGATATATATGTGCCTTGCGAGGTGTGCAAAGGAAAAAGATATAATGCCGAGACGCTGGAAATAAAATACAAAGGCAAAAATATTTATGATGTATTGGACATGACAGTCGATGAGGGGATAGAATTTTTCAGTAATATCCCGAAAATAAAAAATAAGCTTACCATATTAGGTAAGGTTGGATTGGGATATATAAAAATAGGTCAACCGGCAACGACCCTTTCAGGGGGAGAGGCTCAGAGAGTAAAACTCGCAACAGAACTTTCTAAACGTTCAACCGGCAGGACGTTTTATATATTGGACGAACCTACAACCGGCCTGCACACAGCAGACGTCCACAAGCTAATAGAAGTTATCCAAAAGCTTGTGGACACGGGCAACACCGCCCTAATAATAGAACACAATCAAGACCTAATCAAAACGGCAGACCACATAATAAATCTCGGCCCGGGTGGGGGAGAAAAGGGTGGCAATATTATTGCTGTCCCCAATTCACAAAAGAAAAGTTAGCTCCTGATGCCGGCTGGTATGGATTTCCTGAGAAGCCCTGCAGACGTGTTGCCTTCGGTACCTGCATAGGCGGAGGCGACACGCATGCATTTTGATTTTGAATATATACATTAACAGTATTACCGTCATCTCGAAAGCTGTAATTGTAATGAGGACGATTATGATTGCCGGTATGAGAATTACTGTCATTATTGTCACCATCACCGGTTCTGGTGAGTGCAACAATACCCACCGCCAGCGCAAGCACTACAAGAGCCTGAACACTACCATCTGATGCCATAAATATCACCTCCTACACAACCTTATTACTATGCATACCCACGATTTAGATTTTACCAATTTGAATTCTGCTCGAAATCTGTTTCATACGCACGATCACTCTGATGCATCATATCTTGCATAGCCCGCTGATAGGCTCTACTGTGCGCAGTTTGTACTAAATCAACCACAAATGTGACCGGCTTACTGACAAGGAACCCTATGATAGTAATATCAGCCAAAAGAGCCCCCAAAAAAGTACCATTCAAAGCCATAAAACAACACTCCTTATCCTTATCAAAAAATTGACTCACTTATTCTTACCACTTAACAACTATATAAACAACGCTTGCTATTTAGTCAATAAGACCACGACCCCTATTGGAAGGTACGCAATATTTCCTCATCAAATGCCTCGGTAATTCTATTTTCTAGCTCACTGCCAAGTTTACCGTCAAAAAAGTCACCCCAAGAGAGCTTACCTTTTATACATTCGTCGAGCGCTACACCGGCCGCACTCACGTAGGCTCTGAAGGTGGGACAGTGGACATATGCTGCCTTCACTCCGAATAAAAGGACAAAAGGAGTCAATATATGAGCCCACATGACACCCAAATACTCTCTAACCATAAAACAACACTCCTTACTTAATATTTAACAAATCTACCTAATGGGTTCCAAAAACTAACCGGGTATGGATTCTAATCCACCCCGGCATAAATCTCCCTGCTAATGCAGAGAGATTGCC
The DNA here is from genome assembly GCA_949422855.1 of uncultured Eubacteriales bacterium. Taxonomy (GTDB): domain Bacteria; phylum Bacillota; class Clostridia; order Oscillospirales; family Acutalibacteraceae; genus CASPLG01. The sequence goes on from CASPLG010000011.1 coordinate 12,372, forward strand.
GCACAAAACTTACTCCTTATCACTGCCCTGAGCCATACGCTCTGCAATACTATCAATCTTTCCGCCCATAAAATCGACAATCTTTTTACCTGGGTCGCTTTGGCAAAATCCTATCAAAAATAACCCGGCTACAAAGACAGACAAAGACGTTGTAATAAAGTTCTCCACAAAAGACATAAATAAACACTCCTTATAAAATTAATTCATTCGTTGTTAATAAACAACCATACCAGAAATCTTATCTGCTACACTGTCATTATATCATATGACATTTTTCTTGTCAACACTTAATGCACAAATAATATTTAAAATTTATACAGGACACCTTTTTAATTGTAATAATCTGCTCTCAAAGGGACAGGAAAATTATCATAAAAACACAAAACGCCCCTCCGGAAAGGAGAGACGTCAACTCGAAAACAACAACGCTTCACGGCTACTGCTAGATTACCTAAAACGGCAAATAATATGAAATCGCAGAACGTATCTTTAAACTGCTCATCGGTCCGCTTAACCCAGCTTTAGCGAATTCCCCAAGAACAATACCTACAGTCACAGCAGCAACCATTTTTACAAAAGACATAAACAAACACTCCTTATAGAATTAATTTATACATCACAACTAAACAACTGTAACAGGAGCACCTTCTGTTATGACTATATTATATCACTTAATAAATTATTCGTCAATAGTTAATAATAAAATAATATTTAAAATTTATACAGGACACCTTTTTAATTGTAATAATCTGCTCTCAAAGGGACAAGAAGATTATCATAAAAACGCAAAACGCCTCCCCAAAAAGGAGGGGCTCCAAGCGTAGCCACTAGTACTAATTATTTCCTCTAATAAACGCACTAAAACTTGGTATCAGCGTCTTATCGATAAACTCCGTGAAACCTACCACACTAATCACACCCACGATAGCCACAGGTCCAGCCAATATAGCTGCAGTAAATAATACAACGGCAGTATGGGCAATCGTACTTGCAAAAGACATAAACAAACGCTCCTTATAAAAAATTAATTTAATCATTACAACCAAACAACCACAATAGACCCTTTAGCTGTTACGATTGTATTATACCGTGTAATAATTCGCTTGTCAACAGAAAATATACCAATAACATTTAAAATTACTCAGACTGCTCTATTAATCCGAGCAACGTGTTTACTTTGTCTGAAAAAACGGCTATACCTCCGGATATATCAATTTCTTCATCGGGTACTGTGTTTTGGAGACTATTTTTCTTGCAAGAGGCCGACTGGCGAGTTTTCGCAGGTTTATAATACGGCTTGCATATATCTAAGGGACAGAAGATTATCATAAAAACACAAAACGCCCCTCCGGAAAGGAGAGGCGTCAGGCACAGCCATTGACCCTAATCATTTTTAAAAGAAACTCCTGTCAGCCCACAGTAAATACCACCACAAGTAAGACCTACATGAAGCAATGGCCCGAACAATCCAGCTATAGCAAATGCACCAACAACGATACCCGTAGCCACAGCAGAAACTGTTTCTCCAAAAGACATAAACAAACACTCCCTATAAAAAATTAATTTAATCATTACAACCAAACAACCACAATAGACCCTTTAACTGTTACGACTGTATTATACCATGTAATAATTCGCTTGTCAACAGAAGATATACAAATAACATTTAAAATTACTCAGACTGCTCTATTAATCCGAGCAACGTGTTTACTTTGTCTGAAAAAACGGCTATACCTCCGGATATATCAATTTCTTCATCGGGTACTGTGTTTTGGAGACTATTTTTCTTGCAAGAGGCCGACTGGCGAGTTTTCGCAGGTTTATAATACGGCTTGCATATATCTATTAGATCCCAGAGCTTTTCGATTTCCTCCAGAGACAGAACTATATTATGTTTCTTTAAAAATCTATCCAAAGCCGTTTGACTTTTTAGATTATATAACGAGGGAAGTAGATCGTTATTTTTTAGAATTGGTATTAAATTTTTAAATCCGGATAGTTTAGCCAAAATAGTCCCTCATTTCGTTTTTATTTATATACACTTAAATCATACACTTAGCCATTGAACATGTCAATAAAAGCATTGTAAAAATTCATAATTATATAAAATTTTAGGACTATTCCTCTGTAGGAGGAACGTGTAAGGTTTTATAATTTTTGTAAATAGCCATACCCGGTCTATAATTCTTAGGTTTTTTTACATTTGATACGGTAGTGTAATCCACGGCAACGCTATCTGAAAACTTTGCCTTGCTATGTCCTGCACATATGCTTGCCGCAAACAGTATATCCTCAGTTTTAGGGGAATTCCCCCCGGTAAACATAACAGTGTGGCTTCCCGGCATATCTTTAACGTGAAACCAAAGATCTTTTTTCCCGGCTGTTTTATAAGTAAGTTCGGCATTTTGTTTGCAGTTTCTCCCGACTAAAATTTTATATCCTCCCGGAGAAATAAATTCAATAAAACCCATTGACTTATTTTTAGCCTTTACCTTATTTTTTAATCTAATATATCCCTGTTCGCATAGCTCACGCTGAATTTCATTTATTTCACTTTCAGATTGGCAGCGTTCTAAACTATCGAGGGTACTATCCAAATATAAAATATCTGTATGGGCATTTTCTATTTGTTCAGTCAAGAATTTTTGGGCAGTTTTTAATTTTTTATATTTTTTATAATATTTTTGTGCATTTTCAGAACCATCCAACTTAGTATCCAGTGTAATTTTTATATTTTGAGGAGGCTCTGTAGAAAAATCAACTAATTCAATATTTTTCATACCTTTTTTTATTTTATATAAATTAGAAATCAATAAGTCACCGCAGATTTTATATTTATCTTTGCCCCAGCAGTGAATCAGTTCTTCTTTTTGCTGTAATATTTTTCTTTTTTTTAACGCGATTATTTTGCCGATAAGTTTTATTAATGTACCTGCTTTAGAATTTATTCTGTCTTTAGACGCCTTTTCATTGTAATAATCATCAACGAGTTCTGAGAAGGTGCTGTACTCTTTATAAGAGTCTTGTTTAGGCCTTATAAATGAGATATCTTTTTTATTATTTTCATCCTCCACTAAATAAGGTTTCCCACTTATATTTTTTATGGTGTCTGATATAAAGGATAGAGAATCACCAATCTTTTCTTGTCCGACAGGGCCAAGAGAGGCCAATTCGGTTTCGGGACTGTAGCCTGCTCTTATAATCATTTCTCTGCATATGGTCTTTGATAGTCCCTGTAAAGACGTTTGCAGTGCAGACAGCAGAGTTTTATTTGGGTCAAAAGAAAAAATTGTTTTTAACATAGCATCCTTTTCTGAATTCAGTATACAAATTTTACCCTGAGAAGGAGGGTCTTGATACAAAAAACCGGGCATAACCAGTCTTTTCGATGACATATCTGACGATACTCTTTTAATTGAGTCCACTATTTTATTTTCGCTGCTGACCAGTATTATATTGCTGTGTTTACCCATTATTTCTACAATTAATTCGTAATAAGTGTCATAGCCCATTTCATCTTTAGTTTCTAGCCTTATAGATAAGGCTCTCTCCAGAAGTTTCTGCTGTATTGAAACTATTTTTGCAGACATAATTTTTTTTCTCAGCAGCATGCAAAACGCCGGTGGTTCCGGAAGACTATTTGCATTTTTATTTGTTAGATTTATCCTTGGGGCCTGTGTACTTGATGATATTGCCAGCCTGCATACATCACCCTGACCTCTTAGCAAAAAGTTGATTTCATATTTGGCAGGCTGATATATTTTATTTATTCTGTATCCTAGGATTTTCCCTCGTAGTTCACGGGATAAATGTCTTAGAAAAGCTCCATCTAACGCCATCTTGACTGCTCCTTACAAATATTTTATATTGTCCGTAAACAATTTAGTTTTATAAAACTGCACAGTTTGGAACTTTTTAGATAAAAGTTTTATAAGGTTGTCAAAAACGATATCTTCAGTTTTAAAATGGCCCGCATCGACGAGCATAATTCCTGAGTCATTGGCCTTCAGTATCATATGATGTTTTATTTCTCCCGTTATAAAAGCATCAGCACCTTTTTCTATAGCAAAATCCAAATAGTCTCCCCCGGCACCGGAACACACAGCTATTTTATTTATTTTTTTATCTATTTGTGTATATTTAAGCCCACTGCACCCCAGACTTTCTTTTACAATTTGCGCAAGTTCTCTGCTGCTTATTGGATCGACCGGTACTCCTATTAATCCGCAGGCAATTTTCTTACTTACGGCTTTATTTTCAATAATATCATACGCAGGCAGCTCATAGGGGTGAACCTTCTTCATAGCGTTTACAACTGTGTAAGTTTTACTCTGTGGAACTATCATTTCTAATCTTATTTCTTTTGTTTTGACTTTTTCCCCGGCATTACCGATAAACGGATTTGAACTGTCACCGGGACTAAATCTGCCCTCACCGCTTGATAAAAACCCACAACCGCTATAGGAACCTAATTTACCGGCCCCATTGTCACACATAGTATTCATGACTTTATCCTCGTACCCTTCAGGAACAAAAACTATTATTTTATTATAGAAATCCTCACTATAGACCGATAAGGGCTGTGTGTTTTTAAGACCGATTGCTTTTGCTAAACATGCATTGACACCACAACCATCCGCCATATCCAAATTAGTATGTGCACATATCGCACCTATGCCTTTTTTTGCTAACATATAAGGAACGCAGTCACTTAAAAGTTTTTTTAGTGGGTTAAAAATGACCGGATGATGGCTTATGATTAAATTTGCACCGATAGATTCTGCTTCACCGACGATTTCTCTGGTTATATCTAAAGATAAAAGAACTTTATTAATACTTTCACTCATATTGCCAACCAGTAGACCACAATTATCGAAATCCATTGCAGTTTTAAAGGGTGCGATAGAGTCTAAAAAGTTGTAAATATCTCTGACGTATGTTTTCATATTAACCATCCTCAAAATTATTAATAATATTCTTTATTCTGTTTATTATACGCACATTTCGATAATATGCATTCATATTATTGGCGCTAAGGGCTCCTTTGTTCATATTTTCTAAATTTCTGATTTGTCTCTCCATGTAAGCTACGGCGGGCCGGTTTACATTATCACCTAACTTTCCTATATAAGGATACTCTATACAGACTTTTTCACTAATGCCCGTATAAACTGCGCTGATAACTGTATAAACTTTTCCCGAAGAAAAAACTGCTTTTTCATTTTGTATACGGAACTTATTATTGTAAAGATATGTCCTTAAGTCGCATTCTGATGACATAGGCTGGAGTATGAGCTTTTTTCTTTTGGCTGCTACCCAGGGAGCTTTGGATATTATACTGGAGATTAACTCTCCTCCCATGCCTGCTATTACTATTTCGTCGACTTTGTCGGGCGCAGCCGCATCCAAACCGTCTGACATTAGTAATTGTATGCATCCTTTTAGATTATATTTTTCTATGTTATTCTCAGCTTTTTTCAGGGGGAGTGGATTTATATCACTTGCAATGGCATATTTGACTTTTCCATTCATAATAAGCCAAATTGGCAGATAGGCATGATCCGTACCCACATCTATAATTCTTTTGCTATTGCCTACCATATCAGCACAAGCTTTAAGTCTGTCGTTCAGTTTAAATTTCCTCATAATATAGCATTTTAGCAGAATAGAAAAAATCTTTCCATATATTTTTGTTAAAAATCAGTTTCATACACAGAGTAGGTATCCTAGCCGTAACTTATACAATATCCTAGAATTATAAATACGTCAATTGTTGGAATTTGAGGGAGAATCATCTCTGAATAAATAGCCAGAAAGTGCCACATGCGTAGATACAGCAGAGTTAAATCTACAAAATAAGTTTTATAAAATTGGTATTTAAAGCTGTTTTATGCGAAAGTAATTCTCATATTTCTACAATTTATCAGTACTATATCCTCTTTTGTGGCACTCCTATTAGTCAAACAGCCTGGGCACAGCAAAGAGGAAATTTTTCATTTCCCCTTTTACTTCTTACTTTATAAGTTGGATATAAGCAAAAGTCCGATATAGCATTAAAACATACTCTATTGATGGTATGTATTACTCTCTGGGCTTAATTTCCGGAGTGGATTCTTCCTTTTTCTGTTGTCCCTTTTTCTTTTTTGCTTCTTCTTCCAATTTTTTGCGGTGTAGGAACACATGCGGGGATGCGTAACCGAGTGCAATGTGAGCAGCGGGATTTTTAAGTAGCTCATATGCCATTTTCCTAGTTTCATCGCTTAGCATATGTTGTGCTTTTTCTTTGGATTCACTTTCTCCGCCGGCAAGCTCACCTAACTCATCATTTGTAAGTTTATGTAAATCTTTATCCGCCACTATAGCTCACCTCCTTTCTAAAAATATTTTTATTTACCCATTGACTTTTTAGGGCGGCTGTTTTTCATAATAATAATTTTAACTCCGCTCCGGCTCTAGAGGATCAGTTACCAGATCTTGCTCTTTTTTTCTATCCTTGTTGTCAGGAGGTATCTTCTCAGGTTCTATAGGTGCCCCATATTTGGGTGCTTTTTTTACTCCATAAAACATCACGGCATGAATTGGCTCATCGTCAATTACTTTACCTATTTCTTTTAATTTCTCACCGGTTAAATTATCTCCTCCGCCGGCAAGCTCACCCAATTCGTCATTTGTAAGTTTATGTGAATTCTTATCTTTCACGATTTATCCCCTCTTCTTGTTGTTTGTTTTTGTCTTTTTCCTTATCCTTATCATCAATTGGTGGAATTTCCCCGGGATTTAAAGGTTTGTGAGGCTTTATAGGTCTGGGGACAGCATATTTAAGCATTATTTTATCGTCAGTGACTCCGTAGAGGGGCATGGGCTTATGTTGCTCAATAGGATTTTCTCCTCCTGCAATCTCACCTAATTCATCGGGGGTAAGTTTACTTAAATTTTTATTTTCCATATTCTGCACTCTCCTTGTTTTATTTAGAATTATAAACTTAAATATTAATTATTTTTTCTATACGATTATTTAGAACTTTCGCTATCACTTATACTGATTTTTCAAGCAGACTTTCATTTGAGAAAGTATCTTCATTGGAATTACCGCATTTGGTGTTTGCTATCCTTTTTAATGAAGTGCCTTCATTGTTTGTAGGGTCTAAATCCAAAATCCTTTCAGAAATCAACGAGGCTTCCTGAAAACTTCCCACGTTGATGCATTGATGTGCTTTGCCGGACAAAACATCAATATTATTGTAGGAAAGTAACTTTTTTCTAAATTTTTTAATGTTGTAGTTAAATGAGCAATACAAATTTTCTTTATAAATGGATCCCTTAGTAGTGAGCCTGCTGTTTGGACATCCACCAAGACACTCATCGCCATATCTACATTTCCCGCAATCTCCGGATAACTTGTCCTTTGATAAATTTCTCCGCCACGCAAAAGAATTAGGATTCTCCCATATTTGTCTGAGGCTTTTTTCACGGATATTTCCCTCTATAAAACTTTTGTCTCTGATAGAAGTACATCCCAAAATATCTCCATTATGAAGAATTCCAAAGCTTCTTACTCCTGCATTGCACCCTACCCACCGCCCGCACTCATTCAATGAATTTACAAAATCCAACTTACTATTGTAATATCCTATACAATCCGCCGGCTGTATGAGTATTTTGTTTTCCAGTGTGGTATCATAGCAAAAGTCTATTATATCTTGCACCTGAGAGGGCGTAATCATCCAATTTTTATGTTTGGCAAAGTTACCCATAGGCAGACCTATTTGAATTTGCCACATATTTACCCCCATATTAATGAGTTCATCTTTTATTTTGCCTAAATGGTCTATATTTTCCTGAGATATAGTTGTTATGCCTGCGGTGTAAATTCCGTTGCGGTTTAATATCCCAAAAGCATTTTTTGCTCTGGCGAACGCTCCGGGTCTTCTGATTTTATCATGTATTTCTTCGGTGCCGTCTATGCTTATGGCAAAAGTTGAGACTCCTGCATCTTTAAATTCTTTTGCATTGGTGTCATTAACCTCCCAACCATTGGAAATTATATTTGCGTGTACATTTTGGGATGTAAGTCTACTAATGATTTTAGTAAGATCCTTGCGTGTTAAGGGTTCTCCTCCGGATAGTGTCACCCAGGATAATTTCATATCAGCAATCATATCTGCTAATGTAAGGGCCTCATCGGTCGTCAGTTCACCGGGCAAGGCTGTTTTGCATGAAGAACCACAATGTCCGCAACGCATGTTGCACCCCATCGTAACTTCCCAAACGCAGGTTATGGGTTTATATTCCATAAATGCCATCACTTCCTTAAAAAAACAGTTTAAATTTTTTGTCAATTGCAGATCGACCTCAGCTAAACGTTGGATATAAACACATTTAGAAATTGCGTTTATTGCCTGAGCCTACAGCATACTGAAAATAATATACAATATCAATATAAAAATCAAGGGAAATATAATAATATTATTTCTATTATATCAAAAATAATTCCTGTTGTGGCTGGCATAATGTTTTTCCTCCGTTTTTAGTAACTAGAACCATTTCCTCTATTGAACCACCATTATTTATTTGTATTCTGGGCTCTATAGTGTAAACTCCGTTCTCCTGCAGCCGCATATGTGAACGCTTTGAGCTTTTAGGGGCGAGACTTACCCCTGGGCTGTGGGCTGTTTGACCTACAGGATGTCCTGTTGAATGGTTATAGTCGGGGTAGCCCTTGCTAAGTATGTAATTTCTTACAATTGAGTCTACCTCATATCCGTACTTTCCCGGTATACAGTTTTTTATACCGAGAGATATAGCTGTTACCAGTGTATCAAAAACATCTTTTATTTGCTGAGGTACAGTTTTCTCGTTTGGTTTTAGCACATATCCCATACGCTGCAAATCACTTGCATATTTTCTGCCGTCATTAAGGTATATTGTCACTCCGAAATCGCAGTAAACAGTGTAGCCGGGCTTTAAGGCCTCATCGCTTGGAGACGAATGTCCACCTTTTACCAGATTAGGTCCAACAAGCACAATTGGGCAAACATCCTCTTCCCACGCAAACTCTTCGTTTACTATTCCATAAGTTTTAAAGTATGCAGGCTTATTCTTGAATACATCGTGAAACAAACTAAATATATGTTTTTCGGTCATACCGGTTTTTATTTTCTTGAAAACACTTTTTATTATTTGCAATGCTCGATTTGAGCAAATTGACATATATTTTATGTCTTCTTCTGTTTTTTGCTCAAGCAGCCGGTATATAATAGTATCAGCTGAATGGAATTTGACAGGGCGGCTATTGTTTTGATAAAAATCTGCAATATTATCATAGAGAAATTTATATATTCCATGACCTAAAACGTCAGTAACTGCATCCATATTATCAGAATAATTAAGGTAGATATTTTGGGGCATATCTATGCTCATTAAAATTTCGTTTATTTCTTTGCGCAGGGGTTCTTTACCATCATAAACAACTTTTTTACCTGAAAAATTCTTTATATTATCCTCATCGAGTGAATGTACAAGTAGGGTTATTCCGTTATTGGTTACAAATGATACAGCTGGGACAATTGTTTTATTGGAAATAAATTTTTTAAAATACGGGTCACTTCCTTCGCAGCTGTACATGATCCATACGCTGTCGTGCGGGACAGCCTTTTTTATTTTACTAAAAAGCATTTTTTATCATTCCCTTTGTGAAGACAATTTTTATATTATTTTATGAGTGTTTGTATTATTATAAGCCCATGTGAAGAGAAAATCCGCTAAATACCATGAAAATATTCATTAATTTAGCAGTAGAAATTCGGTATAAACAACTAATGTAGTGAACAAATTATTACATATGACGAAAAATAAATTTCTTATGTGTGAATCATAAACAGTAGGCGTGTTTTGGACGAAGTTAAGCATGTTATAGTAAAGATAAACCGGTAGTGGGGGACATTTTTGAAGTGATATATCCATAAAATATACACTATTTTAAAATTAAAGTATTTACTTTTTTGTTTATATATGATACTATTGAGATAAATTTTTAAGAAGGGGTGATATTTATGGCCAAAAAAGGGGCCGACACATTAACTTTGATAAGTGAGTGCGAAAAAACGCTTGAACTGTTGGGAAAGAAATCTGAGCCTGAAATTAAAAATGAGATAAATGTACTTAGGGCGCAGCTGAAAACATTGCAAGGCAATAAGAAAAAATTACGGCAGGAACTGGTTAGGGTATTAAGATCTTTACCGAAAGACGGGGAATTTAGGAATATTAAGAGTAAAGTAAAAGAACATATAAAATCTAAGGACATCTCATCTGAGAAGGTCAAGGAAATGCTCAATGAATTGAAAAAGGATCTCTCGACAGAGCAGGATAAGGGAGATCACGCTAATGCGGTAGGTCTGCTTAGAAAATATATTGGTACCGTTTTGGACAATTTGTCGAAGTCAATGGAAGATGTAAGATTTTTAAAATTGAGCGGCTCAGAGTATGAATGTACTTTTGATGGAAAAAGTTTTAAATTTGAAGAGGATAAAGGCAAAGAAAAACAGCAATTTTACTTAGAGATATATAAGCCTTATAAATCAGTGAAGAAAAATATAGAGGAATTAGGGAAGCAAATAACTGCGGATAAAGGTGATAAACTGGAGGGCAGTGTTGTTTTGAAGTTATGTGACAGCATTACAGATTCTCTTAGTGATGCGTCAAAAAAGGCGAAGAAGTACAAACCTCCTATGATTTTAAATGATAGGAAGCAGAAGAAGGCTGTCGCTGTTTATCTTGGAGAAAAGTATTTAGATTGTGAAAATACCATAAGGGATTTGGGACATGGGAAGGTTCGGAATATTATGTAAGCCGTGGGAAAATCGACCGGTCAGGATTTTTTGTTGATTTATAACTACTGCCTACAGTCTGAACGTCCAAAACACACACGAAAGCAGAGTTTACAAAAACCGTATACTCTGCTTTTTGTTGGCGGAGAAAGAGGGATTTGAACCCTCGCGCCAGTTACCTGACCTACTCCCTTAGCAGGGGAGCCTCTTCACCACTTGAGTATTTCTCCTTACGTTACGCCCGATGGCGGAGGGGAAGGGATTCGAACCCTTGGTCCCTTTCGGGATCACTGGTTTTCAAGACCAGCTCCTTAAACCACTCGGACACCCCTCCAAACAACCTCTTCGATCAGGATAACACTTTATAAAATTTATGTCAATTGATTTTTTGTTATATAATTGTCAAAAATAAGATTCATAATGAAATAGTACTGGTGGCTCTGTTTTTGCGGTAACATATTATATGGTATTTTGCAGTATTTAGTTAATATATACATATCTGACATTGTAGTTTCTTTTATAGCAGTAAATGCCCATATTCATAGACGTCCATGAGGGTGAAATATGCAAAATAAGTTCTATTAAGTTGTCATTTGGAAGTATTTTACAGTAAACCAAGTACAGTATTTCTATCGATCTTTCAACATCAAATCCTCTTTTTTGGCACTGCTTGCTTCCGCACAAGAATACTCCTTTGAGAGATATTTTAAGACCATCTTTTTCGTGTTTTTTGGATAAGCCCTACCTTTATTTTATCATATTATTTTAAATTGGAACCTATATGCGGTACAGCAAATTATAATTAGGAGTCTGCAGATGCTCAATCGCAGGGATCCGGAAATCTGCAAGTAAATATATCAACTTATGTATAGAGAGACATAATAAATAATTTCGAATCAGTTCATGCTATTTTATTGTTTCCACAAATACAGTCAAAACGGGCCATTTTAAACGGGTGCATTTTACATTCTTTACTTTAAACTTTTGTCCTTTTGGCAATAGAAATTCCTTATAGATACCGTTATATATTTTATCTAATTTTTGTCCACTGGTGGTTCCCGGCCTTAAGGTTATCTCCATTTCTATGTCTCCGAACCTTTTGCATGATTCAATTCTTTGTTCTAATGTAGTACTGCAATACTGATCTTTGTGATGAATCAAAACTGTAGCAGGCTTTAAATTTAATATATCCTTAATTGACATAATTTTATCTGAGCATGTCCACATAATTGCTAAAGAAAATGGGTCAATCTCGGTAGCCTTAAATGATGGATTCAGTGTCTTTGACTTTCCTGAGGTTAAAATAGACGAATTTTTAATTGCGGGCATATTGACTCGCATATATTGCATAGTACGCTGAATGTTGTCTATTATAACAACACAAAAACCTTTTAGAATAACTTGCGATTTATGATTTACTTTAGGGCATCCCTCTAATGAACTTAATAATTGGTTAAAGTGTAAGCTTAGTCCCCCTAAATATTTTATCACTTCAGAACGTCCTTTACATCATCTCTGCCCAGGTTCATAGAAAATTGCGTCTGCTGTAGGACCAAGTATTCCACATATTCGAAGAAATCCCTCAAACTTACGCCACATGTCAAAAAAATAATACCAATTTTTTATTTTTATCATATTCCAATTAATTTTTAAATATTGAGTGGCACTCTTCATTACCTTTAGTTCTTTTGTATGTTTTTACAATATTCATTTACAAATTTATAGTTATAATTTATATCTACTGCCATCTAATCACCAACCTTAATAGTTTTATTGCTTTAATAATATATTTTATAAAATATGTCAATGCTGATTTCACTGCCCTACAAAGATGATACAATATTAGAGGGTTGATAGAAATACTGAGCTTGGTTTGGTTTAAAACACCTTCAAATGCGGGCTTAATAAAACTTATTTTACATATTCAACTTTCTTACATGTTTACGCATGTGGCACTCTCGGTGGGTATTGCCAAAAAGAGGATATATGCTTACTCGGTATATGGAGAAAATATGCTATTATGGGGGCACGCACCTCTTTTGAAAACAGCAGAAGATGTAAATCCTGAGCTAGGGGCACTACATACCACCTTTTTTCAGAGGGCCTAAATATTTCTTTCTGTCCCTTCATACCGCTAAGGCTGTCTTTAGAATTTTTGTCAATGCTTTAAACAGCTTTGCCCTGCATAAATTTTTCTACCCCACTCTTAAGGCTGCTTTTTTTCCTTTTTCTTTGTATATAAACACATCGCATTTAGCACTCCTCTGGGTGAAGAGTTCTTGACAATTTCCTTTCATTTTTATATAATATAAATATAATTATTTTTGAGGAATTTTAAGGGGAGGTAAATATAGTGAACTATTTTGGAGCACTTGTAACAACAGTGTTCTTATCCGGGACGGCCATAATGGTGAATTCGATGGTAAACACTGCTAGCGGTAGATTGGGACAGGGGCTAGGTAAAAGGGATATTTGCATTGTTTCCGACGAAGAGCTCAATAAAGCTAAGGATTACACGTCTAATAAGGGCAAGGTAAACGCGAGTGCGAAAGGTAGAGATGGAAGATATAGTTTACTTAAGCTTTTTGCGTGCCCATTTGAGTATGCAGGTGATATGATAGGCTTGTATATAAACAAAGAGAATAATGTAGGAAAAGAAAAAGCCATCGGTGAAGATCCCGATAAAATGACTTTTAGTGAGTTTGAAAAAGAGAGGGCGCAGCAGAATGCCTCTTAGCAGACAGATTAAGTTCATAAGCTCTGGTAATAAACAATTGAGGGTGCGCTTTGAGCTTCGCAGGTCAGAGCCTCAGCGTACCCGGCAAGTAGATGTGGGGCACCGCTTTGGTGCTGCAACTATTCAAGGCAGACGCTCCGAGGATCTGTATGAAAATGCAGTTCTTGGGGCGTTTTTGTTTTATACCACAATCAGACTGAAAATTTTTAAGAAAAAAGTAAAAAATTACTTGCAATGTAGCGGAATGTATGGTAGGATAGAAAAAGTATGGCTGCGGGTGGATGCATGCATTTAGGGGTGCTGTGTGTCCGGTTTAAGTGAGACAGGATGTATCTTGCTTTTTAAACACAAAACACCCGGAAGGGTGGAAAGGTGAAACACGTCAGCTTAAATTATACAAAAGGGAGGTAAATGAGTTTGGCAGTCAAAGAGAAAATCAAAATCAAAATCCAAGGATATGACCATCAATTGGTTGATCAGTCAGTTGATAAGATTATCCAGACGGCGCAGAGGTCTGGGGCAAGGATTTCAGGACCTATTCCACTTCCAACTGAGAAGCAAATTATCACAATATTGAGGTCTACCCACATCAACAAAGACAGTCGTGAACAGTTTGAGATGAGGACTCACAAGAGGATAGTCTATATTCTCAGGCCATCCAACAAGACTGTTGAAGCTATGATGGGACTTGATATTTCCGCAGGTGTAGATATTGAAATTAAGCTTTAAAGACATTGCACACAATTAAAGAAGTGTAATGGATTTTCTGCAACGAGTTCTAAAATTAAATCTCCGTACAGGTGTTGGGAAATCCAATGGACATGTAAGTGAGGTAATGTTGGCGTAAAAATGCCAACCAATAACCGTTTATAGGAGGGAATAAGATGGAAAAAGGTATAATGGGGAAGAAAATAGGTATGACCCAAATTTTCGATGAAAGAGGAAATGTTGTTCCTGTGACAGTTGTCGAAGCCGGTCCTTGTGTTATTTGCCAGAAAAAGTTCGTTGAGACTGATGGTTATAATGCGGTTCAGATGGGCTACGGTGACATCAAGCCGCAGAAGGTTAACAAGCCTATGAAAGGACATTTTGACAAATCAGATGTCGCCCCCAAAAAATTTTTAAGGGAATTTCGCTTTGATGACAACGAAAAATTCAATGTTGGAGATATAATTAAAGCTGACGTATTCTCCGAGGGCGATAAAGTTGATGTTGTCGGCACGAGCAAGGGGAAGGGATATGCAGGTGTAATTAAGCGCTGGAATTTTAGGCGTCTTAAGGAGTCTCACGGTTCCGGTCCGGTTGTTCGTCACGGAGGCTCGATAGGAGCATGCTCGGATCCTTCTAGGGTATTCAAAGGTAAGAAAATGGCAGGCCATTTGGGTGCAGAGAGGGTTACCGTGCAAAACTTAAAAATAGTTAAGGTGGACGCTGAAAATAATCTGTTGGCTATAAAGGGAGCTGTCCCAGGTCCGAATGGCGGATTGTTGATCATAAAAAACAGCGTTAAGGGTTAGAGGAAGGAGGATGTCATATGCCTAAGGTACCGGTGCTTGATATGTCAGGCAATCAAGTTGGAGAAATAGAGCTGAGCGATGATATATTTGCGGTAGAGCCTAATATTCATGTTATGCATGAGGTAGTAACGAATTATTTGGCAAACAGACGCCAAGGAACTCAGTCGGCGTTGACACGTTCAGAAGTGTCCGGCGGCGGCAAGAAGCCTTGGAGACAAAAAGGAACAGGACATGCGAGACAGGGTTCAACAAGGGCTCCTCAGTGGAGACATGGCGGAATAGTTTTTGCACCTAAGCCACGCAGTTACAGCTATACGGTTAATAAGAAAGTTAGACGTTTAGCACTTAAATCTGCACTTTCAAGTAAGCTTATTGATAACGAAATTATAGTGTTAGATTCTATTTCTATGGATGAATACAAAACAAAAACTATTGCTAATATGCTGAAGGCTATAAATGCCTTGCCAAAGTCGCTTATAGTCCTGCCGGACAGCAATGAGAAGGTTGTAAATTCAATAAGAAATATACCAAAAGTTAGGTCAGTTCGTGCAGATAGCATAAATACTTATGATGTACTAAATGCGGGGAAATTAGTGCTCGTCAGAGATGCCGTAAGTAAAATTGAGGAGGTGTATGCATAATGCATGCTCGTGATATAATTATTCGTCCAGTTATCAGCGAAAAGGCTATGCTTGGCATGTCTATGAAGAAGTACACTTTCAGGGTTGCTAAAGAAGCAAATAAAATCCAAATCGCAAATGCCGTCGAAGAGATATTCGGAGTCAAGGTTGATAAAGTGCATACACTCAACGTCAGAGGCAGGATGAGAAGACGTGGAAGAACTGTAGGATATACTCCGGCGTGGAAAAAAGCGGTTGTGAAACTTAAACAAGACAGCAAAGGAATTGAGTTTTTCGATTCGATGGTCTAGATTATAGACTGTATTGCATGGTATGAGGGAGAGTCAGACCTCGCAAAGCAATTATTAATTAGTAATAGGGAGTGAAATAATGGCAGTTAAGAATTATAAACCTACGACACCCTCCAGACGTAATATGTCGGTTGTAAGTTATAAGGATCTTTCGAAAGGCGGACCAGAAAAAAGTCTTTTAAGACCTCTGAATAAGAAGTCCGGTCGCAATAGCTATGGAAGGATCACAGTTAGACATAGGGGCGGGGGTAATCGCAGAAAGTATAGAGTTATTGATTTTAAACGTCGTAAATATGATGTAGCCGGTAAGGTTGTGAGCCTTGAATATGACCCAAATAGGTCCGCAAACATTGCCCTGATTCAGTATGAGGATAATGAAAAAGGCTATATAATTGCCCCGGAAGGACTAAAAGTTGGTCATGAAATAGTAGCGGGTCCAAATTCAGATATTAAACCCGGGAATGCTCTGCCAATTGTCAATATACCGGTTGGTACATTTATCCATAATATTGAGTTGCATCCGGGAAAAGGTGCTCAGCTTGTGCGTTCTGCCGGTAATATGGCTCAGTTGATGGCAAAAGAAAAGAATCTTGCTTTAGTTAGGCTTCCTTCGGGAGAGCTCAGATATGTTCCGTTAAACTGCAGTGCGTCCATAGGGCAGGTTGGAAATATAGAACATGAAAACGTCAAGATAGGTAAGGCAGGAAGAAAGCGCCATATGGGTTGGAGACCCACAGTCCGTGGTTCCGTAATGAACCCATGCGACCACCCACACGGAGGAGGAGAAGGAAAATCGCCGATAGGACGTCCCGGACCTTTGACACCTTGGGGCAAGCCTACACTTGGCTACAAAACACGTAAAAAACACAATCGTTCAGATAAATTTATTGTTAAACGTAGAAATGGTAAGTGATTTTTGAGGGAAGGAGTGCAAATTAATGAGCAGAAGTCTTAAAAAGGGTCCATTTGTTCAAGGTGCTTTGTTGAAAAGGGTAAAGGCTTTGAATGAGTCAAAGAAAAAAGAAGTCTTAAAAACCTGGAGCAGAGCGTCAACGATATTCCCGGATTTTGTGGGTCATACATTTGCGGTTCATGACGGACGCAAACATGTACCTGTATATGTTACTGAGGACATGGTTGGACATAAGCTTGGAGAGTTCGCACCAACAAGGACATTCAAAGGTCATGCGGGGAGCAAAACTACAGGTGCTAAGGCAGGTTCCAAGTAAAAGAGTTAGCGAAAGGAGTGTAAAAGATGGAGGCGAGAGCTTATTTAAAGCATGCTCGCATATCACCGAGGAAAGTTTCTATAGTTCTGGATTTAGTCAGAAACAAACCGGTTGATTATGCAGAAGCGGTTCTGAAAAACACACCGAAAGCCGCTTGTGAATATTTAATAAAACTTTTGAAATCAGCTGTGTCTAATGCAGCGAATAATCACAGTATGGATGTTTCTAAACTTTATATTTCTGAGTGTTTTGTGTGCCCGGGTCCCATCATAAAGAGAATCAGACCTGTATCAAAGGGTCGTTCGCACAGAATATTAAAGAGAACATCGCATGTTACTATGGTTTTAAGTGAAAAAGAATAAAGCGTGAAGGAGGTAAATTATGGGACAAAAGGTTAATCCGCATGGGTTCCGAGTGGGTGTAATAAC
The DNA here is from genome assembly GCA_949422855.1 of uncultured Eubacteriales bacterium. Taxonomy (GTDB): domain Bacteria; phylum Bacillota; class Clostridia; order Oscillospirales; family Acutalibacteraceae; genus CASPLG01. The sequence goes on from CASPLG010000011.1 coordinate 30,040, forward strand.
AGATTGGGACTCTCGGTGGTTCGTAAAGAAGGACAAAATGGCTGATGCTATTGTCGAGGACTATAATCTTAGAAAGTTCATAAAAAAGAGATTAATGGCTGCGGGAATTTCCAAGATAGAAATTGAAAGGGATGAGTCCAGGGTTAGGATTCATATAAATTGCTCAAAGCCGGGTATGGTCATAGGCAAGGGCGGGGTCGAGATTGAAAAACTTCGTCGGGCTTGTGAAAAACTTATTAAAAAAACTGTTATAATAAATATTGTTGAAGTTAAGAACATGGATATGGATGCTCAGTTGGTCGCTGAAAGTATCGCTCAACAGTTAGAAAAGAGGGTTTCTTTTCGTAGGGCAATGAAGCAGGCTATGAGTCGTACCATGAAAGCGGGGGCTAAGGGAATAAAAACTCAGGTATCAGGCAGATTGGGCGGTGCCGAAATAGCTAGAACCGAGCACTATCATGATGGTACCATTCCTCTTCAAACGATAAGGGCTGACATAGATTATGGTTTTGCTGAAGCTAAAACGACTTATGGCATTATTGGAGTTAAAACATGGCTCTATAAAGGAGAGGTTTTGCAGGATACTCGTAAAAAGGTTGTTGGGGAAGGGGGCGCTGACTAATGCTTTTACCGAAAAGAACAAAACATCGTAAAGTTCAGAGAGGCAGAATGAAGGGCAGGGCAATCCGAGGCAGCAAGATAACATACGGTTCTTACGGCCTGCAAGCTTTGGAGCCTGCGTGGATAACGTCCAATCAGATAGAGGCGGCCCGTGTTGCAATGACACGTTATTGTAAGAGAATGGGCAAAGTCTGGATAAAAATATTCCCGGATAAACCTATAACTAAAAAGCCTGCCGAAACCAGAATGGGTAAAGGTAAGGGCTCTCCGGAATATTGGGTAGCGGTCGTAAAGCCGGGCAGAATTATGTTTGAGATGGGAGAGCTTTCTGAGGAAATGGCGAGAGAGGCCATGAGATTAGCATCAAGTAAACTTCCGGTTAAATGTAAGTTTGTGAAAAAAGGTGGAGTAGGCGATGAGAAAATCCAGGAAGTAAAACAACCAGCAAAGGTCGGTGAGCAAAATTGAAATCTTCAGAGATCAGAAATTTAAGTAACGAGGAACTGCAGAAGAAATTAGATGAATTTAAATCTGAACTTTTTAATTTGCGTTTTCAACTTGCTATTAATCAACTCCAGAATCCAATGAGAATTAAAGCAGTTAAGAAAGATATTGCACGCATTAAAACAATTATCAGGGAAAGAGAATTAAAAAGTGCGGTGAATGTATAGAAAGGGGGGCGCATTAGTGGCAGATACAAATCTAAGAAAAACAGTAAGGAAAACCGAGATTGGCACTGTTGTTAGTGATAAAATGGATAAAACGATAGTGGTGTCAATCAAATATAATAAGAGGCATCCTCTCTATAAAAAAATCATAAGGCGTACAGCCAAGATAAAAGCTCATGACGAAAACAACGAGTGCAGAATTGGCGATAAAGTACGTGTAATGGAGACTCGTCCTCTTTCTAAGGAAAAAAGATGGCGTTTGACGGAAATATTGGAAAAAGCAAAATAATCAGGTGTAAAGTGCGATTAATTAAGGGCTTGACCGGTTAGGAGGAAAGACAGTGATACAACAGCAAAGTCATTTAAAGGTAGCTGACAATACCGGTGCTAAGGAACTTATGTGTATAAGAGTCCTCGGCGGAACCGGAAGGAGATATGCACATATCGGGGATGTAATAGTTGCGTCGGTAAAGAAGGCTTCTCCGATGGGCTCGGTAAAAAAGGGCGACGTTGTCAAGGCTGTGGTGGTTAGAACAGTTAAACAAGTTCGCAGAAATGACGGTTCTTATATACGTTTTGATGAAAATGCAGCCGTTATAATAAAAGAAGACAAAAACCCAAAGGGAACACGTATATTTGGTCCTGTGGCGAGGGAATTGCGTGAAAAAGGTTACATTAAAATTTTGAGTCTCGCACCGGAGACGCTTTAATGGGAGGTGTTTACTATGAGTTGTGTAAGAAAAGTACATGTTAGAACCGGTGACATTGTCCTTGTCCGCAGCGGGAAAGATAGAAAAAAACGTGGAAAAGTGTTAGCGGTAAGTCCCAAAGAGGGGAAAGTCATGGTTGAAGGAATAAATATAGTATCTAAGCATGTTAAGCCGCGAAGAGCAGGAGAAGAAGGCGGCATAGTTAAAACAGAGGGTGCGATATACGCATGCAAAGTACAGCTTGTCTGTCCGAAATGTGACAAGCCGACGCGTATAAGTCATGGGTTTGGTGATGATGGAAAGAAGAACCGCGTTTGCAAACATTGCGGTGAAACACTGTAAGTGTAAAGGAGGATAGGAATGGCAAGATTAAAAGATTATTATACAGGGCAAGTAGCACCGCAGCTTATGAAAAAATTTTCGTACAAGAGTGTTATGCAAATACCTAAAATTGAGAAGATTATTTTGAATGTCGGTGCTGGTGAGGCTCGTGACAACTCTAAAGTTATCGATTCAATTTTATTAGACCTTGCAAAAATTACAGGTCAAAAACCGGTTGCTTGTGTTGCTAGAAAATCTGTAGCGAATTTTAAGGTTCGTGAGGGGATGAAAATCGGTGCAAAAGTTACTCTCAGAGCGGATAAAATGTATGAATTTTTGGATAGATTTTTTAATTTAGCCCTGCCGAGAGTAAGAGATTTCAGAGGGATAAATCCGGATGCTTTTGACGGCAGAGGAAATTACAATATGGGCATTAAAGAACAACTCATATTTCCTGAAATAGACTACGATAAGATAGATAAAATTCGCGGAATGGACATATGTATAGCCACTACAGCAAGTACAGATGAGGAAGCCAGAGAGTTGTTGAGGCTTATGGGTGCACCGTTTGCGAAGTAAGGGGGGATTATTGTGGCAAAAAAATCATTGATAGCGAAGCAGAAAAGGAAGCAAAAATATTCAACTCGCGAATATTCCAGATGCAGAATTTGCGGAAGACCTCACGCTTATCTTCGTAGATTCGGAGTATGTCGTATTTGTTTTAGGCAGCTGGCACTGGAAGGCAAAATCCCGGGAGTTAGAAAAGCCAGTTGGTAAAAATCAGCAAAAGGAGGTAAATGGTATGCAAGTAACTGATACTATAGCTGATCTCTTAACTAGAATACGCAATGCGAGTTATTCTAAACACGAGTCGGTAGAGGTTCCGGCGTCTAGAGAGAAAAAGGCTATTGTACAAATTTTGGTCGATGAAGGTTATATAAAAAGATTCACGGTTTCCGACGACGGAAAGCAAGGTATGATTAAGATTTTCCTTAAGTACCAGGGGGATAGAGGGAAAAAACCTGTAATTACGGGTCTTAAGAGAGTATCAAAGCCGGGCCTTAGAATTTACAGTGACGTCGAGCATATGCCGAAGGTTATGAAGGGACTCGGTACTGCAATTATATCTACGTCGCACGGGATTATGACAGACCGTCAGGCACGCAAGGAAAATGTCGGCGGAGAAGTTTTAGCATTTGTATGGTAAGGGGGTGTAAATGTGTCAAGGATAGGTAAAAGTCCGGTTAAAATTCCTTCCGGGGTAGATGTCAAGATTGACGGAAGTAAGGTTACAGTTAAGGGACCCAAAGGCACGCTTTCTATAGATATCCACTCAGGAATAAGTGTTGAGATTGATTCAGAGACAAATTCCGTGTTGGTGAAGAGGGCTAATGATGAAAATGAAATGAAAGCACTTCACGGTTTGACAAGGTCGCTTATACACAATATGGTTGAGGGAGTCACTAATGGGTTTAAAAAAGAACTCGAGGTCAACGGAGTTGGGTATAGGGTTCAAAAACAAGGCAAAAATCTTGTTATGAATCTAGGGTTTTCTCATCAGGTGATAGTCCCGGAGACAGATGACATAAAAATAGACGTACAAGGTACGAATAAAATAGTTATAAATGGCATAGATAAACAGAAAGTTGGTCAGTTTGCTGCGGAAGTGCGCGAAAAACGTCCGCCTGAGCCGTATAAGGGCAAGGGAATTAAGTATGTAGATGAAGTGATTATACGCAAAGAGGGAAAAGCAGGTAAAGCAGCGAAAAAATAGTGAAGGAGCGGTGAAAATTTATGGTTAAGAAGACTGATAAAAATAAATCCCGCCTCAAACGTCACTTGAGAATAAGAAATAAGATTGAGGGTACCGCTAATCGCCCGAGGTTGAGTGTTTTTAGGTCTGCTAAGAACATTTATGCTCAGATAATAGATGACGAAAGAGGATTTACTTTGGTTTCTGCATCGACTCTTGAAAAGGATTTCAGTGGAAACGGCGGGAATAAAGATGCAGCACGTAAAGTTGGGGTTAATATAGCTAAAAAGGCCCTTGCAGAGAACATAAATGAAGTTGTGTTTGACAGGGGAGGATACCTTTTCCACGGACGTGTAAAAGAATTAGCTGAAGGAGCAAGAGAAGGCGGATTAAAATTCTAAAAAAGGAGGGGAATGCTTTTGTCCAGAATTGATGCATCAGTTTTAGATCTAAAAGAACGCTTGGTTGCTATAAACAGAGTTTCAAAAACAGTAAAGGGCGGTAGGATTTTTAAGTTTGCAGCTTTGGTGGTAGTCGGCAATGGAAATGGGATAGTTGGGTTTGGTATAGGAAAGTCCGGAGAAGTTCCGGATGCTATCAAGAAAGGCGTAGATGACGCTAAAAAGAATCTCATTGAGGTTGCACGCAGAGGGGATACGATTCCGCATGAGATTATCGGTAAGTTTGGTGCAGGGAGAGTTTTGATGAAGCCGGCTGCTCCGGGTACCGGAGTTATTGCGGGAGGTCCGGTTCGTGCAGTTGTAGAGGCTGCCGGAATAAAGGATATACGTACAAAAGCCTTAAGGTCAAACAATCCTTGCAATGTGGTTAGGGCAGCGATTATGGGATTACAATCTCTTAGGACAGTGGAACAAGTTGCTGTAGTAAGAGACAGGTCAGTTCAAGAGATTCTAGGTTAGGGGTGAGAGTAGTGAGTAAAATGAAGGTTAGATTGAAAAAAAGTCTTATCGGGCAAAACAAAAACAGGATTGCCACTGCTAATTCTCTGGGGCTAGGAAAGATGAACAGCTCTACTATTCAACCTGACAATGGTTCGACTCGTGGAAAAATAAGGAGAATCAGAGATTTAGTCGCTGTGGAAGAAATAGCTGATGAGGATGATTTATCCAGAGCAATAAACTAACAAAGGAGGGAAAACTATGGAACTTCAAGATCTTTATCCGGTAGTTGGTTCAAAAAAGAAATCCAAACGCATAGGAAGAGGTCACGGCTCAGGCTGGGGTAAAACCGCAGGAAGAGGTCACAAAGGTCAGAAAGCCAGATCTGGGGGAGGCGTCAGATTAGGGTTCGAAGGAGGTCAGATGCCCATCCAAAGAAGGCTTCCTAAAAGAGGTTTTAATAATATATTCGCTAAAAAGGTAGCAGAAATAAATATCGGTCAGTTGGAGATTTTTGGCAGTGGTACGATGGTAACTGAAGAAGAATTTGTTGATGCGGGTCTTATAAAGAGAAAATTCGATAAAATAAAAATTATCGGAAATGGAAAACTTACCAAGAATTTAACAGTTAAAGCGCACTCCTTTTCTAAGGGTGCTATAGAAAAGATAGAGTCCGCAGGTGGAAAAGCGGAGGTGATCTAGGATGTTTGGAACTATTGCAAGGGCGTGGAAGCTACCGGAATTAAGAAAAAGATTATTATTTACTGTGTGGATAATTATTGTCTTTAGAATAGGTTCGGTTATCCCGGTTCCCTTCTTGGATGTAGAGGCATTAAAGGGCTTGATGGGCAATTTAGCTGAAGGCGGAGCGATTCTTGCTTACTTGGATACTATGTCCGGTGGAGCGTTTGCACAAGCTACTCTGTTTGCCATGTCGATTTCACCGTATATCAACTCATCAATCATAATGCAGTTGATGGGTGTGGCGATTCCGGCTCTTGAGGCTTTGCAGAGAGAGGGAGAAGAAGGACGTAAACGCTTGACGGCGATAACCAGGTATTTGACTATTGCACTTGGAGTAATCCAGGGAACGGCATATTATATGTATTTGAGGAATGCTCAGTATGCAGGCAAATCCATAGTTAAGTATACAGATGGTGCACAAGGTGTGTTTGTTGCGATTATAATAGTTTCTGTTTTTACAGCTGGTACGGCTTTGATGATGTGGTTGGGCGAACAAATCAATGTTAAAGGAGTAGGAAACGGTGTTTCGGTTTTGCTTTTTGCAGGAATAGTTGCGAGGATGCCGGATTTGATTCATAAATTGGCAGCATATGTTTCGCTTGCGGTGGCGTATCCGGCGGATTATGGTAAATATTATGCCCTTGTACCGGTATTTTTATTGATATTCCTGGTAATGATGTGGGTAATAGTTTTTATGAACGATGCAGAACGCAGAATTCCTATACAGTATGCACAGAGGAATGTAGGCAGAAAAGTGTATGCAGGGCAAAATAGCCATATACCTTTGAAAGTTGGGTTGGCAGGAGTCATGCCGGTAATTTTCGCTAGTTCTATATTGTCTATTCCTACTTTGCTTACATTCTTTACAAAACCAACCGGCATATTAAAAACGATACTAGAGGCATTTTCTGTAAATGGTTGGTTATATATGGTGATGTATTTCGCACTGATTCTGATGTTTGCATACTTTTATGTTGCGATTACTTACAATCCTGTGGAAATGGCTAATAATCTACGTCAAAGCAATGGAACCATTCCCGGAATACGTCCGGGGAAGCCGACGGCGGATTATATATCTAAAATTTTGTCTAAGGTTACATTTTTAGGAGCTCTGTTTTTGGCGTTTGTTGCTCTGTTTCCGATTATATTCGGCAGGCTTACGTCAATGAACAACCTATCCCTGGGAGGAACTTCTATAATTATTCTTGTGGGTGTTGCTTTGGAGACTATTAAGCAGATTGAGTCTCAGATGATGATGAAACATTACAAGGGATTCTTAGACTAAGATTGCGTTTTGTTGCAGTATTTATGTACCAAATTGGAGATTAAAAAGGAGGGGACGGACAAAAATGAATATCATATTTCTTGGGGCACCTGGTGCAGGAAAGGGCACACAGGCCGCAATAGTAAGTAAAAAGTTAAACATACCTACGATTTCAACCGGAAATATCATTCGCGATGCTTTGAGATCTGGGTCAGACATGGGTAGAAAGGCGAAAGAATATGTTGACAAGGGTCAGTTGGTACCGGATGACGTTGTTATAGGAATAGTTAAGGATAGGATTTGCCAACCTGATTGTAAAGATGGTTTTATACTTGATGGGTTTCCAAGAACTATAACCCAGGCAGAAGCTTTAGATAAAATGAATGTAAAAATAGATAAAGTACTTGATATTGAAGTTGAAGATGAGTTAATATATAATAGGATGACCGGAAGACGAGTTTGCGGGAAGTGCGGTGCGACTTATAATATAAATACTGACTGCAGGCCTAAAAAAGATGGGATATGTGACAAGTGTGGAGATAGTTTAGTTCAGCGCAGAGACGACAACCCCGATACAGTAAGAGAACGCCTAAAGGTGTATTATAGCCAGACTGAGCCACTCAAAGAGTTCTACAACAAACAGGGAAAACTTTTTGAGATAGATGGGCAGAAACCACTTAAAGAGGCTACTGACGAAATAATAAGGGCGATAGAGGCATAAGATGGTTATCATAAAAACTTCTAGAGAGATAAAATTGCTCAGAGAGGCAGGCAGAGTCGCTGCGAGGGCTTTAAAGCTTGCAGGTGAAGCTGTTGAGCCAGGGGTTACGACTAAAGAAATTGATTCTGTGGTAAGAAAATATATAGAATCCCAAGGGGCTGAACCTTCGTTTTTAGGATACGGTGGATTCCCGGCAAGTTCCTGCATATCTGTAAATAATGTGGTTATTCATGGAATACCCAGCAAGAAGTGTGTGTTGGAAAAGGGAGATATAGTTAGTGTAGATGTGGGTGCGTGTCTTGAAGGATTTCACGGGGACAATGCGTGGACTTATCCTTGTGGGGATGTATCCTCGCAAGCTCAGAACCTTTTGGACACCACGAGAGAAAGCTTATTTGAAGCCATAAAAACAGCAAAGGTGGGCTTTAGGATAGGTGATATCGGGAGTACGGTGCAGAAATATGTGGAAGCACGAGGATATTCGGTTGTTCGTAAATTTGTGGGTCATGGTGTAGGGGCCAAATTGCATGAGGATCCGGCGGTTCCGAATTATGGAGAAGCAGGCAGGGGGATGAGGCTTTCTGAAGGGATGGTAATTGCGATTGAGCCCATGATTAATCTTGGCAGTGAGGATGTGAAGGTGCTTAGTGATGGGTGGACGACTGTTACTGCAGACGGAAAATTGTCGGCACATTTCGAGAAGACTATCGCTATCACGGAGGGTGATCCGATTATTTTGACAGATCCTGATTAGAGATGGTGATTTTATGGAGTTGGTAAAAGGTACAGTTGTTAAATCCGTGGCCGGGCATGATAAAGGGGATTTTCAGGTTGTGATAGGATTTGAGAAAAATAACGTTTTAGTGTGCGATGGAAAGCGAAGGAGGCTGGACAGCCCAAAAATGAAAAACACTAAACATTTACAAGTAACAAAAACAATCTTAGATCGAAATTCTCTTTTATCTGATGCAGCAATAAAAAGGGCATTGAGAGGTTATATTGAGGGTAGGGATTAGCGTTCTATAGTTTCAAGGGAGGTGTTATATTGTCAAAGGAAGATGTTATAGAAGTTTCCGGTACAGTTGTCGAGGCATTACCCAACGCAGAGTTTCGTGTGGAGCTTGATAATGGACACACAGTTGTTGCTCATATTTCGGGTAAGTTGCGTATGAATTATATTAGAATTCTGGCTGGTGACAGAGTTACACTAGAACTTTCACCTTATGATCTTACCAAAGGCAGAATAACGTGGAGAGACAAAGAGTCGGGTAAAAACGGTTCAGCGCGGGACAATTCGGTTAGTATGTGATTATGGACAGGAGTTGATAGAAATGAAGGTCAGGGCGTCTGTAAAGCCTATATGCGATAAGTGTAAATTGATAAAGCGCAAAGGTATACTCAGAGTAATATGTGACAATCCAAAACATAAACAAAGGCAAGGGTAATTACAATTAGGAGGTGATTTAATGGCAATTCGTATATCTGGTGTTGACCTACCAATGAACAAAAGGGTTGAAATAGGACTTACTTATATTTATGGCATAGGACTTACTACTTCCAGGAAGATTCTGGCTGAAACGGGGACTAACCCGGATACTAGGGTTAAGGATCTTTCTGAGTCGGATGTTGCAAAAATAAGGGAATGCATCGAACATAAGTACCAAGTTGAGGGAGACCTGAGAAGAAAAGTTGCTATGGATATAAAAAGGCTAATAGAAATTGGTTGCTACAGAGGAGTGCGTCATAGAAAAGGTCTGCCTGTAAGGGGGCAAAGAAGTAAAACAAATGCGCGCACGAGAAAAGGTCCGAGAAAAACTATAGCGAGAAAGAAAGCATCATAACAAAAGGAGGATAAGGATTAATGGCACAAGCTAAAAAAGTTACAACACGCAGACGTCGTGAGCGTAAGAACATTCAGCGCGGTGCAGCACATATACAATCTACATTTAATAATACAATAGTTACTATCACGGATATGCAGGGGAATTCCATCTCATGGGCGAGCGCAGGGGGGCTTGGGTTTAAAGGTTCGAAAAAGTCTACGCCTTTTGCAGCTCAATCTGCAGCGGACACTGCAGCTAAAAGGGCGATGGAACACGGAATGAAAACAGTAGAGGTTTATGTGAAGGGACCGGGTTCGGGGAGAGAGGCGGCGATTAGAGCATTGCAGGCAGCAGGGTTGGAAGTGAACATGATAAAAGACGTAACCCCGATTCCTCACAACGGATGTAGACCGCCAAAAAGAAGGCGTGTATAGATTTTACTATTAAACAGGAGGTGTAATTAGAGAAATATGGCAAGATATACAGGTGCGGTGTGCAAATTATGCCGCAGAGAGGGACAAAAACTTTTTTTGAAAGGTGAGAGGTGCTACACAGGAAAGTGTGCTGTATCTAAGAGAAATTATGCGCCGGGGCAGCACGGTCAAGGACGCAAGAAAGTCTCAGAATATGGATTACAGTTGCGCGCCAAGCAAAAGACCAGACGTTATTATGGAGTGCTTGAAGGACAATTCAGACACTATTACGAATTAGCTGAAATGGTTAAGGAAGGCAAAACAGGTGAAAACCTTTTATCTATACTCGAATCGAGGCTTGATAATGTTATTTATCGCGCAGGATGGGCGAGCTCCAGGGCAGAGGCTAGACAGTTGGTACTGCACAGACATTTCGCCGTTAATGGTAATACGGTTAATATACCATCTTACCTTGTAAAACCCGGGGATATCATATCAGTTAAAGAGAAGACTCGTTCGCTTCAGAAATTCAAGGACATAATCGAGGTAAATGGTTCCAGACCGGTTGTTAAATGGCTAGAGGTCAATAATGAATTGTTTGAGGCAAAAGTTGTGGACTCCGCTAAACGTGAGGATATAGACCTTGAAGTTGAAGAAACGCTCATAGTAGAGTTGTACTCCAAATAGTATAGAATTTTACATTATGTCTAGTAAGTTTTATGCTTGTTTGAAATGTCGAGGAGGATTTGATGATTGAGATTGAAAAACCAAAGCTGACTTCAGAAGATATCTCCGAGGACGGCTCATATGGTAGGTTTGTGGTCGAGCCTTTGGAAAGAGGCTTTGGAAATACTTTGGGAAACAGCCTTAGAAGAATACTTTTGTCGTCCCTTCCGGGGGTTGCGGCTACGTCTATAAAGATAGATGGAGTGATGCATGAATTTTCCACTGTACCCGGGGTAAAAGAAGACGTTACAGAGATAGTCTTGAACATAAAGAGTTTGGTTGCAAAACTTAACTGCGATGGTCCTAAGACAGTTGAATTGGATGTATCGGGAGAGTGCGAAGTTACCGCAGGAATGATAACTTGTGACAGCGATGTGGAAATATTAAATCCAGACCTTCATATTGCAACACTCAATGAAGATGCATCTTTGAGGATGGAGATAACGCTGGACCGAGGAAGAGGATACGTTTCTGCTGAGAGAAACCGTGCGAGGATGAAGGAGAGTGTGATAGGGGTTTTGCCTATAGACTCGATTTATACTCCGGTTTTAAGGGTAAATTACAATGTAGAAAACACGCGAGTCGGTCAAATAACTGACTATGACAAACTGACTTTAGACGTATGGACAAATGGCGTAGTTACGGCAGAGGAAGCTGTGTCTTTGAGTGCCAAGATATTGATAGAACATTTTAATTTATTTGTTAAATTATCAAAAATAGCTGAAGAAGCAAGCATTATGGTGGAAAAACAAAGTGCAGCCCCTGCAAACAGCCTTGATGTTACCATCGATGATTTAGAGTTGTCTGTAAGGTCTTATAATTGCTTGAAACGTGCAGGAATAAATACTGTCCAGGATTTAACCAGCAAAACCGAGGAAGATATGATGAAAGTCAGGAATTTAGGGAGAAAATCTCTTGATGAAGTTATAGAAAAATTACATTCCATGGGATTGGACTTGAGTCCGCCGGAAGAATAAGATTATAGATAAAAAGGAGTGATGATGGATGCCCGGAACAAGAAAACTTGGCAGGCCTACAGACCACAGAATGGCCATTTTGAGGGCAATGGTAACGTTTTTGCTTGAAAACGGTAAGATACAAACTACAGCTACCAGAGCAAAAGAGGTTCGTTCTCTGACTGAAAAATATATCACCATTGCTAAGGAAAATACGTTGCACCATAAAAGAATGGCTATATCTTTTATAACTAAGGAAGACGTAGTGAAAAAGCTTTTTGACGAAATAGCTCCGAAGTATTCAGAGGTAAACGGAGGCTATACAAGGATAACAAAATTGGGTCCGCGCCGTGGTGATGCGGCAGAGATGTCGATTATCGAACTTATATGATTTGCTGCCCGATATTCTTGAGTAGATGATATCGGGCGTATATTTTGTTTTTAAAAAATATTCACCGGTGTAGATTTGGATATTTGACTGGTAGATTGGTTAGGTGGGATTTATTGTGGATATGGTGTATTTTGTTGCAATATCGTCCTTGCTATCACTAATTTTTGCATTTTTCCTTGTCAGAGGGATAAAAATGCATATGGGAAGCACCGACAAAATGAAAAACATAAAAAGGGCCATAACAGGCGGCTTAAATATTTATATCAAAAGACAGTACAAAGGAGCTTTACTATTTTTCGTATGTATGTTTATAGTTCTTTTGGCACTTTTTGCTTTAGGCTATTTAAATAAATTTACTCCCTTTGCATTTTTGACCGGTGGAGTATTTGCGGCGTTGTCTGAGGTTATTGGGATAAAAACAGCTGCAGCCACAAACTGCACCGTGGCAGATACATTGAAGGGGGGTTGGGATAAAGGATTGAAGATTGCTTTTTCTGCAGGTGCGATAGTCGGATTTATAGTTGTGAGTCTTGCTTTGTTTGACATATCTGCTTGGTACTTTTTCTTGAGGTTTTGGTATAGAGCGGTGGAGGGTGCCAGAAATGAAGTTTTAGTGTGTCAGAACATAATATCGAATATGTTTACATTTAGTTTGGGTGCATCTTGTATGGCTCTTTTTGCGAGGATAGGCGGCGAGACATTTACAAGATCAACTAATATGGGATTTAATTTATATAAAAAAACCGGGGAGTACACTGAAGAAGATGGTTCAAAAAGTGTGTCTGTTGAGGCTTGTCTCATGGGCAATAGTCTTGAAAATGTGGCTGGAAAAGGTGCTGATTTGTATGTGTCGCTTATTGGTTCAATAATATCAACTAATGTTTTGGCATTGGCGGCAGGGTTAGGTATAAAAGGTGTGGAAATTTCGATGCTGCTGTCCGCGATAGGGGTAATAGCGTCAATGGTGGGAACGCTTTTTATAAAAATAAATACAAAGTCAAATGAGAAAGGTTTTTTTAAGTTTTTAAGGATTGGCAAATATATGAGTGCAGGAATCGTAGTTATACTATCGTTTTTCGCAGTTAGATTATTATTACCGCAAAATATGTGTATATTTTTTGCGGTTCTATCGGGGGTGGCATCAGGGATTCTTATAAATTTTGCATCAGAATATTATGTGTCGAGTGCATATAAACCCACCCGCGAGTTTGCGAGTTCTCTTGAAATGAGGAGTTCCACAGCAATTATTGAAGGTATTTCTTCATCTATAGTATCTGCATTGTGGCCGGTTTTAATTGTAGGAGCGGCTGTCATTATAAGTTTTTTTGCGTGCGGAGGAAACACTTTTGACCCGGCAAGTTTCAACAAAGGGATGTATGGAGTAGCGATATCGTCGCTTGGAATGCTGGCAACGCTTGGTATTGAGCTTTCGACATATGTGTTTGGATCCATAGCAGACAATGCTGATAAAATAGTGTGGGCGGCTAATATGGATGAAGATGTCAAGGAAAAAGCCGACTTGCTAACTTCTTTGGGAAACACCCAATCTGCTGTGGGACAAGTTTTTTCAATCAGCTCAGCGGTATTTACATCTATTGCTCTTGTAGCCGCATATATTTCACAAATAAATTCAGTAGCGCCTATGATGAGGTTTAATTTGGGTATTACTAACCCGGTGATATTGACAGGCTTTTTTATTGGAGCAGTGTTTCCGTTTTTATTTACATCTTTGACTATGAGATCTGCAGCTCAAGTCACAAAAAAGATGCGTCACATAATAGAAAATCAGTCTGAGGGTGAAGAAAATATCACGGAGGAGACGCTTGAGACAGATTATGAAACGTATGTTGATAGGTGTGCTCAGTATTCACAAAAACTGACGATTCTCTCTGTGGTTTTTGCTGTGATAATTCCTGTACTTGTGGGATTTATATTTGGTATAAGTGGAGTGGTTGGATTTCTTTTAGGCACGGCTGTATGCGGGTTCGTATTTGCAATGCTAATCTCGAATTTCTCTAGGGTCTGTGTTTCTGCAAAAAGATATATGAGGCCGCATGTAAGGGAAAAAGACTGTAAAATTTTTGCAGGTGACGATGCGGTACTGGATTGGATTGAAGGCACATCAGTGACATCTGTAAATATACTTATGAAGCTCAGTGTGGCTGTTTCAATTGTTTTTGTAGGTTTAGTAGCCGTGATGCATTTAATATAATGGTTTACAAATCAAAAATATAATGATATAATGGGTAAGTACCCCGTTTCTCAGAATTTGGCGTTTGTTTTTAGTCCTAATTCAGGGATATGGGTAAAATAAGAAAGGTGTTGTTTAAAATGACAAATGAAGAAAAGCAAGAAATAATTTCTGAATATGCGGAACATGAGGGGGATACAGGTTCACCTTCAGTACAAGTTGCGTTGCTGACTTATCGCATAAATAATTTAACGGAGCACTTGAAAATTCACAAAAATGACCACCATTCAAGGAGAGGGCTATTGATAATGGTTGGTAAGAGGAGGAATTTTCTTAATTATCTACAAAAAAAAGATATTGAAAAATATCGCAGCCTTATTGCGAGATTGGGAATTAGAAAATAATTTTGGGTGTAAGCAGGCGGGCAGGTTTTGCCTGCTTGTTTGTGTTATTGACTTGTAACTGATTTAAATATCGCTGGGGATAAGTATTATATAAAATAATTTGCCGAGTAGTCGGTTATTTTTTTGAATAAAACAGTGAGCTTATAACTTAAGCATGAGCGTTAAAATAAAATTATATGGAGGATTTAGGATGTTGAGAAAAGAGAGAATATTTAAGACAGAAATAGAGGGGGAAGAATTATGCGTAGTGACAGGGAAACTGGCTCAACTAGCTAATGGCTCGTGCATTGTAAGATATGGTGACACTGTAGTAAATACAGCGGTTACAGCATCGAGCAGACCTAGGGAAGGTATAGATTTTTTTCCGTTGTCAGTGGATTTCGAGGAGAGATTATATGCCGTAGGTAAAATACCGGGTTCTTTTTTGAAAAGGGAGGGGAAGCCATCTGAAAAGGCAATTCTATCATCTAGGGTTATTGACCGACCGATTCGTCCTTTATTTCCAAAAGACATGAGAAATGATGTATCAGTTGTTTGCACGGTTTTGTCTGCTGATGAGGACCACTCACCCGAAATAGCTGCGATGATAGGAGTATCCGTTGCGCTGAGCATATCTGATATACCCTGGAGTGGGCCCATAGGAGGGACTTTAGTAGGGTATGTAGATGGCAAGATAGTAATAAATCCTAATGCCGAGCAAAGAAAATCCTCTATGCTTTCTTTGACCGTTGCGTCGGCGGGTGAAAAAGTTATTATGATAGAGGCCGGGGCGGATAAAATAAGCGACGAAGTTATGTATGATGCGATTATGGCGGGACATAAGGCTAATCTGAGGTTAATAGAATTTATTCGAAAGATACAAAATGAAGTTGGCAAAGAGAAATTTGAGTATATAAGCTGTACTCCTGATGAAGAAATGTATAACAGTGTACGTGAATATTCTAAAGATTTAATAGAAGATGCACTTGACACTATAGATAAATCAGAGCGTGAGAAACACCTTGAGGTAGTTTCAGGAAAGATACATGAGCAATTTGACGATGAATATCCTGACAAATCCGGTATAGATGAATGCATATATAAAATAAAGAAAGAGATAGTTCGCAGATGGATTATAAACAAGCAAAAGAGAATTGATGGAAGGAAAATGGATGAAATAAGGCCTCTGAGTGCGGAAGTTGGATTACTGCCGCGGGTTCATGGTTCGGGTCTGTTCAGCAGAGGATATACACAAGTTCTGACGGCTGTTACACTAGGACTTCTGAGTGAGCAGCAAACACTTGATGGTTTAGACGAGGAAATATCCAAAAGATACATGCATCATTACAACTTTCCGTCTTATTCTGTAGGAGAGACAAAACCCAACCGGGGGCCGGGACGTCGTGAAATAGGACACGGGGCATTAGCGGAAAGGGCCCTAGAGCCCGTTATACCTCCCGTATCAGAATTTCCGTATGCGATACGAGTTGTATCTGAGGTAATGTCGTCTAACGGTTCAACTTCTCAGGGGTCGGTTTGCGGCTCTACGCTTGCCTTGATGGATGCAGGAGTTCCGATTAAAGAGCCGGTTGCGGGGATTTCCTGCGGGCTTGTGACTGACGAGGACAAATGGATTACCATGGTTGATATACAAGGAATAGAAGATTTTTTTGGTGATATGGATTTCAAGGTTGCGGGGACACGTGATGGAATAACAGCTATTCAGATGGATATAAAAATAGATGGACTTATACCGGAGATAATAAAAGAGGCTCTTGATAAGACTCATAGAGCGAGGATCTACATCATTGATGAAGTTCTGAAGAAAGCTATTGCGGAACCAAGAAAAAGTTTATCAAAATATGCACCGAAAATTTTAACGCTTACTGTTCCCGTGGATAAAATCGGGGATATTATTGGTCCGGGAGGAAAGATAATTCAGAAAATCTGTCAAGACTATGATGTTAAAATAGACATAGAAGATGACGGTGAGATATTTATTTTGAGTAAAGATGAGGCTAAATGCCAAGAGGCTCTTAAATTTATAGGCTCCATAGTAAAGCCCCTTGAGGTGGGGGGAAAGTATAAGGGAAAAGTCGTCAGAATAATGGATTTCGGTGCGTTTATAGAGATATTGCCTGGAAAAGAGGGTATGTGTCATATATCCCAGCTTTCCAGACGGAGAGTAGATAAAGTTACAGATGTATTGAGCATTGGACAGGAAGTAGAAGTAAAGGTTACAGATATAGATAGCCGTGGAAGGATAAACCTTAGATTAGCGGATTTGGACAGAAACTATAAATAGACTATTTTTAGAATTAAAATTTTTTCGATTATATCTCAGTAATCCTAATGAAATACCCAAAATAGTGCTGATTAATTAATGATATTGAAAATTGGTAAAAATAAAGAAATAATAACTTATTACTTTTTTCGTACTAAAGAAAACTAACAAAATATCTAAAGATTGGTGTCCAACAACGAAAGTCAATATGAATATAAAATTTGTTGTTAAAAAACAATATTTTTATCCTTATGCTTGACATTTATTAGTGAATAATATATAATATCACGTGATAATGTATATAAAGGAGTGATATTATGTCAGGAAACCTGTTTAAAGATCTCTTTGAAAACTTAGAGGATTTAAAAGAAAAACACAAGCACTGGCATGGTTTTGATAGGTTTGTTGTCAAAACCATGTTTAGCAAGGACTGTCGTGAGGATACAATGAAAGTATTGGAGCATCAGGGAGCAGATAGTCCTAAAGATATTAAAGAGTTAGCTAAGAGTGCCGGCATTACTATAGACAGTGAGAACAAAACTGCTATAAGTGCGGCAGTCAAAGCCTTTAAAAGGAAGTCACACCATGCATCTGTGACGACACAAATGGATTCGGAAACTAGGACGAAACCGCCGACTCCTCCTGCTCCGCCGAAACCCCCAAAAGATGATCAGAAACCTGATGAAACGAATAAAGGCCAGGATGCTTCAGGAGGAACACCACCGCCACC
>CASPLG010000012.1 GCA_949422855.1 uncultured Eubacteriales bacterium
TTTTCCTTACAACTTTGCCGTCTCGATACTCACCATCAACCACATTTTCCCAATCGTAATTTTCCTTATCAGCGGGGTCGAACTGAGCTTCATATTGTGCAATATCGACACTTGGCACTGTTTCAGGATTAACCCAAGTCCACTTTCCGCTTAAATTTCCCTCCGGATTTGCAATCGTGATAGTTGCCAGCGTTTTTTCGGGATCGTACGTTATCCCGTCTACCGTCGGCGTAGTGATACTCGGAGTTGCTTTTTCTATCGTGAAAGAAATAGTTGTCTGACCGCTGTAATTGCCGATAAAATCTATAGTTCCGGTGTAAGTTCCTGCGTTTGTGCAGCCGGTTTTTTCATCATACCTTTCCCCGGACCAACTGATAGTATAATCCTTGCCCTCAATCAACAGTGTGTCTCCGTACTTCACAATAGGTTTCGGAGTTTGGCCATTTGTATTATAGATTACAGTATCGTTACCGGTTACGTCTGTTTTAGAGCTCAAATCGTTCTGCAAGACTTCAATATCTATATCGCACACAATCTTGTCATTTTTGTAACTGGCATCTCCGGATACTTTAGTCCAATCGTAATTTTCCTTATCATCGGGGTCAAAGACTGCTTCATATTTATCTTTATTCACCGTTGGGGTTGTATTTATATTGCTCCATGTCCATTTTCCCGGCAAATTTTCCGGGGGATTCTCAATTAAAATTTCATCGAGCGTGGCGGTCGGCTCATATGTAATCTGCCCCACCTGTGGAGCCTTTAAGTTCGGTGTCGCCTTGGTTATCTCAAATTCCCAACCGCTCACCGTAAAATCGCTTAGTGCATTGTATGAATCAGTTTCGCTTGTGCTAATCTTTACAACGTACTTTCCTACAACCGTAGGAAGTTCAGTCATTTTATTTCCCGTAGAGTCGTAATATTGAACAGCTATTTCCCCGCCTCCTCCTGTAAATTGGTTATTATACACTACGGAGGCCTCTTTTCCTTTTCCATCATACACTAAGTTATCAGGGGCTGTAAATGTAAAATCATTTGCTACCAAGTCCGCCCTTCTAACATAAACCGTGGTTGTAATGTCTGACGGTTTGTCCCCCCTAACAAATTTTTCATCAAATTCTTCCCCCATTGGATTGAAACTCACTTTAAAAATATATCCTCCGTCAGAAGGGGCCAACGTATTTAGATATGTTCCTTTAATTTTTATTGCTTCGCCGCCATCTGAACCTACGATATCGTAATGTACATTTTTCTCGAGTTTTGTCTCTCCATTATAAACCTCTGTTACGCTGTTGCCATTTAGATTATCTGATATTATGGTATCATCATTGGTAGTTTTAGTGTATTCTGCCTTATCCTTTAAATCCACATTATCATATACCACTATTCCCTGAGTATTTATGTATTTCACATTGTCATTTTTATCAACTATTTTTGCATAAATTATATTTTTTGTAGCTTTTTTAAGTGTAATTTCATTACCGTATTTCTGCCATCCTTCCGCTCCATCCGCACTGATTGCCTTTTCTATCTCATCATCCGTATATGATTCGTTACCCGATTTAGTGGGACACAAATTTTCCTCTGATATGTGATAATATACATCTTTAATGCCGCTTTCATTATCCAATGCCTCTATTGTTACCTTTTTTTCTGAGTCAAACATATATTGATAACTTACATCTGTGTTGAAGAGTGAAAATGTCATGCTTTTGTCGTTTTCCACAACTATTTTCCCTGATGGCACAACTTTATCCTTTATATTAAACGTAAGTTTTTTAAATTCGTCATAATTGCCCAGACCGTTTATCGTTATGGAGCCTACCGCTAGATTTGTTTCATCTGACCACTCGCTATCATTATAGGCAACCTCGTAATCCGTGCCCTCTGTAAGTTCAATCTCACCGTCGAACACCTTTACTTTAGGCTGGACAGAACTTGGCCTCCCATTGTACTCATACTCCTTTTCGAGACCTTGGACAGTTATATCTGCACTGTCTATCGGTTTTCTGTTAACATAAATATCTACACCGACATTATCTACATCAAGATAATTATCACTTATCGACTCAAACTTAGCTAAAAATACTTGACTTCCTATTTTATCAAGAACCGTGTCGGGATTCTGCCATGTCCATGTACCTATATTAGGCTGCGTGAATGCTACATCGCTTAATTTTTGACCGTAAATCGCAGTTAAGCCTTCAGGAGAACTCGGCATCGCCTTGTTTACCGTGACGTTTACATCGCTCGGGACTATACTATAATTATCACCGTCATTCGGTATGAATTTAGATGGGTACTTATACGTCTGACCTGCATCCCCTACGCTCGTTCCGGGAGAAACCCAAGTCCAAGCACCTTCTTCAAGTACCGGGAGTTTTAAATCGTTGAGTATCTGCCCCCAAATAGCTGTCAAATCAGTTGGATATTTGCTTGGATTTGCCTTATTTACTTTTAAAGTGAGGTCCCTTTTAACTCTGTGATTAGACGGCTCATAACCCGATATTTTGCTCCAGTCATAGTTTGTATAGTCGGAAACCGCATAGTAAGCCGTATATGAACTTTTAGTCGCTACCGGTACTTCACTGCTGTTTGCCCAGCTCCAGCCGCTAGGTGGGGTTATATTAGCAAGGGTCTGTGACGGGGAATAGGTAACAGTTCCCGCATTAGGGGTTCCGGGATCAGAGGCAGCCTTCGGATTTACCGTTACTGTGATGGATTTTGTACTTGAGTTGTAGTTTGTCGTGTCGGTTGGGGTGTATACGGCATTAAAGTTATGCTCACCTACGTTGCCGACTGCGGTATTAGGTGCCTCCCAGCTCCATTTACCCGCTGTATTCCCGCTAGTGGAGGGCGGTGTAACCCCTGACAGTTTTAAATTCGGTTCATAGATTACACTTGTGGAGGTCGATTTTATCGTGGTCTCAGCCTTGTTTACCGTTACCGTGACGGGTCTTGTAACTACGTTGTACATGCTTGTATCATTCGGGGTGTACACAGCATTAAAAGTGTGTATGCCTGCGTTACCGACTGCAGTATTTGGCGCCTCCCAGCTCCATGAACCCTGTGTATTTCCGGCGGTGGACGGAAATGGAACTTGCGACAGTTTCAAACCCGGGGCATAGGTTATGCTTGTTGAGGTTGATTTTATTGTTGGGTCAACAGTGCTCATAAATGTAAACTGCGCCGGAGTACTTGCATAGTACATCGGGGCATTACCACAACTTGCCTTTTTCTCCGTCCACGCCTTTGCACTGTAGGTTGCACCCTTGGTAAGGCCACCCAATGTGCTCAAGGTTAAAGTTTCAGAAGCTCCTGTGCCATCTTTCACGTATTGATATGTGGCTCCGCCGCCTGTGCTTTGTATTAAAACCACAAGTCGTTCATCTGTATTTGCTTTGTAGGTTATTTTATTTCCATTAGCACTTACCGTACCGCCCATCGAGCCGCCGGCCACCCTTAGATTAAATGTATTATCTGGGGTAGAGAGGGGTGTAAATGAGTTTCCGGTCGCAGCAGTAGATATCGCTGCATTTGCCGCAAACAAAATATGCTGTAGGTTTAGTTTCACAGCTCCCATCACAAAATTCTTAAAGTTGGCTTTTTTTCCTATCTCAAGAAAACCACCGGCAACGCCCCCGCTAGTAGCATACATGAGAGAATCATCAATATTTATTGCACTAAAAGGATTCTTCGGGTAAGGATCATCGAGATTAGGAGAGCGAACCCAGCCACCACTCATAAAAGCACCCGAAAAATAATACTGTGTACTTACTGGCAAGCTATTACTCGTACCGGCATAAACTGTTGTATCGCCTTTCTTATTGGCATAAAGTGCGTATAGCTTGTCTGTCGTTGTATATGAGCTGGCATTTATGCACTGTGTAGTCACTGTTGTATCCAGCATTAATCCCTGTTCTGCCGCTTTAAAATAATCACTACTTGATTGAATATTTTGCAGCTGTTTTCTGAGGTTACTCGATCTATATTGATCTGACGAGTTATCAAATGGGATTTTACCCATAAGTGGCTTCTCCGAAAAAATCACTATATTCCCATCTGTCTCCTTCCCAGTTATCAGCCACTTCACCGTGCCTGCAGGAATAGTCTTATTCTCGGTAGAACTTTTCCCATCGTCAGACATCACAAGAGCAGAATATGTTATCGCTGGTCTCTTACCAAAATTTATATAGCCCACGGTACCGCTGCCGGAGGTGTTGTATTTTCCATCTACCAAATTAGCGGAGGTTTCAAATATGCCACGCCAGTTGGCATTATCTGCGGCGTTTACCTCGCTGTACTGCAGCATTGGTGACACTAAATTCAGCACAAACACTAATGACAATATGCTGCTTGTGAGCCTTCTAAATAATTTCCTGCCTTTACTCCTTACCTTTGAACATTCCACTTGTGCTCACTCCTCATATATTTTATAGTAAAATACGATTTTTATACTACATAATACAACATAATTATCCAAAAATCAATAATTATATCTGTAAATTGCTATTAAATATATAAATTTTAACACAGAGCTTCGTCTTGAACACAATCACCTTGCCTGCAGTTACTTTCCTGCTTTAAAAATTAGTTGATGTAGCTGATTTTTTTATTTATATATACTGCTGTTTTCTTGAGACTTAAATTGATCTCATCATAGTAAGTAATTGCTGAGTAAAGCCCTTGCCTTTCTTTAAGAACAGGGTTCGCAGAAAATAGTTGCTGCATTAGATAGATATGCGGTGTATAATAAGTGAAAGTCTGCGCCTGTTGGCTCAGGTATTACATGTAGCAAGGCGTGACGCGCCCAGCCCCAGCGCTTGGGGATATCCTGCAAGACCTGCTGGTGCCGTCTGTGGTGGTTAAGCCGAATACTGCCCTTGAAAATATATAAGGATAAATCTCTATACTTAAGTTTTATTATTTTTGGGTTGGCTATATTTACTATTAGTTATTGTCTGCATATACTATAATAAAATGAACAAAGGGGGAATTAAGATTTATGCCATTTGAGAATTATAAATTTGAATTAAAGCCTCTTGAGTATCAATATAATGCTTTAGAGCCTTACATCGATGAAGAAACCATGCACTTCCATCACGATAAGCACCTGCAAACTTACGTGGATAACTTAAATAAAGCGTTAGAAAATTATCCCGAATATCAAAAGTGGAGTTTAGATGAACTTGTAAAGAATTACCAAAGACTTCCCAAGGAGCTGCAAACACCCATAAAAAATAATGGCGGGGGTGTTTACAATCATAATTTATTTTTTGAATTATTAAGTCCGGATAGCAAAATAGATATGTCAAACAGTCTTGTGAAACAAATAGAAAAAGATTTTGGCTCCTTTGAGAATTTCAAGCAGCAATTTAAAAATAAAGCACTTAGTGTGTTTGGTTCAGGATACGCATGGCTTGTAAAAAACAAACACGGAAAATTAGAAATAGTTACAACAGCTAACCAAGATACACCCCTGCCGTTAAATTTATGCCCTGTTTTACTATTAGACGTGTGGGAACACGCATATTATTTAAAAAATCAGAACAGAAGAAATGAATACATTGATAAGTGGTTTAATGTTATCAACTGGCACAAAGCAGAAGAAATGTATTTGAAAGACTGTGTATAAACATATTCTCTATGGTTCATGTAAAAACACTTTTTAATTAAGTCTATGATAACAAGTGTCACCAACAAACTATGATTAAAATAGCAGCTTAAAGCTTTTAAAACAAGCTTTGCTGCTATTTTCTATTAAGGAAATTTTGAAAATTGAGTTTTCCGGGGGTCTGTTTTACATGAAGGCACGCAGCCGGATTCTCACACTGGTATGAGTAGAATTATGGGGCATAGAAAAAGCCAGTATTCAAGCTATTTGCAGTCAATGATAATGTCTACACTTTTAATCTATTATTTTATATCAAAATAAAATGTAAAAGCCCATTATACATAATCGGCTAATTTTGACACTGGTCTAGATAGTTATAAGGGACTTGAGGAAAATCGGCAGTAATGCAGGTCAAGTCAATTACAGTATTAACAAAACACATTTTTAGCAATTTCTAATTGAAAGATTTTTACTCACTTTGTTAAATAATAAACTAAATGCACCATATCTTTATTATTATAATGCTTCACGTATTCAGATTGTATTTTCATATTCAGCTTTTCTGCAATTTTACGTGAAGGTAAATTATTGGGCCTAATTGTCGCAATTATTTCTTTTGCATTTAATTTATCGAATGCATAATCTACACTTGCTTTGGCACTCTCAAATCCGTACCCTTTTTTCCAATATTTTTTATCTATAATGTAACCTATACCTATATGTTTAGCGCCATTAATATCTTCGATAAGCGGTCCGGCCATACCTATAAATTGGTTTGTTGCCTTTTCTATAACTGCAAAATAAGCAAACCCTTCATTTTCATACCTTAAAATATTTTTATCAATCCATTCGCGAACCTCTTCATCGGTAAAAGCATGCTCCCAGGCATACATTATTTCGATGTCCTGCAGTATGGGTTTTAAATTGAAAAAGTCATTTTTTGTAAGCTTTCGATAACTTAATCGCGCTGATTCCATCATCCATTCCATAAATACACCTCTAAAAATATAAATAACTTTCATTCAATAATATTTATATCAAATAAGATCTTAAAGCACAAGCGATAAAGTAAAAAATTCACGATCAGTTTCAATCGTTAATTAGCGGTTCTTTCGCCT
Source organism: uncultured Eubacteriales bacterium (assembly GCA_949422855.1). Lineage (GTDB taxonomy): Bacteria > Bacillota > Clostridia > Oscillospirales > Acutalibacteraceae > CASPLG01. Next base: position 6,730 of record CASPLG010000012.1, read on the forward strand.
GCTTTTCTTCACTAAAAAGCAGATGTTACGCGTAACCATAAGGGACATAAAATCTAGAAGCACGAGCAGAAAAATAAAAAATTAGCGCCGGACCCCATTACACAAACCGGGTCTAGCGCTCTGCTGGTTGCGGAGGATGGATTTGAACCATCGACCTTCGGGTTATGAGCCCGACGAGCTACCGAACTGCTCCACTCCGCGATAAACTTTAATCCAATACTGTAATATATTAAATCACATATAAAGCAATTTGTCAACACTAAATTATCAATTTTATTTTTCTTTTTTAACTCATTTTCTGTACTAGTATACTCCTATATCTATGATTATCCGGTTATATTTTGTAGTATCCTTACTCTATTTAGAATATAATAAAAAATTGAAGTGTGAATCCCAACCTTTACAGCAGAGGGCATAAATTCTGGTATTTGCAAATATATTGCTGCTTTTAAGCGACACTCTAAATATTTTTTTCGCTCTATGAGTACTTTTAAATTCCTTATAAATATTTTTATCTACAATTACAACAAATTCGGCGTATTTAAACTCCGCTTCCCCCATCCTAGAAAGGCTCTCCCTTATTGATTTTATTCCTTATCTTTAATTTAGACACTTCTTTTATAAATTTATAGTTGACACACACCAAATAATATTTTATACTGAGAGAGTCATCGAGGTGTGGCTCAGCTTGGTAGAGCGCCTGGTTTGGGACCAGGATGCCGCAGGTTCAAATCCTGTCACCTCGACCAATGTCGGTTGGTTGATCATCATAGGAAGTGATCGACTTTTTTGTTGGTAAAAATTCTGATATGCATACCTATAGTAAATCGACTTGAAAAATGTGTAATAAAGTCAAGTGGCACGAAAAACGTAAGATATGGCTAGGTCAAGAGAACGAAAAAGATAAAAATGAAAGGAAACAGGATCCTTTAAGGCAGGATCAGAATTTTTCGATGAGATTAGCTTCTGGAGAATACGATGTAAAAATATCAACTGAACTCCAAATTTACTCGCAGTCTAAAGCAAACTATCCTTTCGGTGAAAGACAGAATTGTCCATTACAAGAACATTGTCTTTTGTACAATGCGGCAAAAGACAATGCTCAAACCAATATTCAAATAACATACTGTCCGTCGTCCCCTTGTATTGCACCGGCACCGCAATTTCCTTTCCCGCCTTTGCAGCAGCTATATTGGTACGCACGAACTTTCGACCGGAAATTTTACTGTGGATAGCTTGTCCCTTTGGAGCACAAGCACACACTCTCTGCAGTAAAACTTTGCTGCACATTTTTCAAGTCGATTTACTAGATACATTTGGAAGTAAGTCATAATATACACAGAGGCACCTTCTAAAGATTTAGATAAGTAGACCTATCAATGCATCGGGTCCAAATCACCCGGAGCATCACCACTCTGATCTAAATCAGCCCTGATGTGCGAAAAACGCCTTTGAAGGACAGGCTCTTCTCTCTCAAGTCTAGCGATAAACTCAGCAAGCGTCGTAGCTCCCAGTGGCTGCACACCTCTATCAAGCTCCGTATTCAGCAGATCCGCATATTCAGGAAAAGAATGAACTTCACCAAAAAAACCAAGCGGCAAAGGCACCCCACCGTCCTCCAAAGCTCCTACTGCGGAGGCTGCCACTGAGTCAGAGCTCAAACCTGTGTCATCATTAGCACTTACCACTGAATCTATCGACGGCAAACCATTCCCCCTTCCACCGAAAGCAGGTACGGCAGCCGTGGAAGCCGCCACCACGGCGGCCATAAACTTTGTGAATAAAGTTTCCTCCATAACACCTATCTCCTTTGCAATCATCTCGTCAATATTATAACATACTCAACCAATAAAGTCAATATAAAATAAACTTTATTAATCCAATGTCCAAAGCTATTTTATATTAAATTAACACAGTATTTCCATTGATTTTTCAGTATCATACCTTCTCCTTTTGGCACTGCCATACAAACTACTAACAAACATATGTTAAGACCAAAATTTCAGATTTTGGCAGATGGTAGACAAAAAATTGAGTTTAGCACGAAATAAACTCACTATTTTAGCAAACCTCAATAAAAACTAATGGTGCTTTTTCAATTAAAATTATAAAAATAGTAAAAATAAATAGTCATCTAGGTTTTAAGTCAAAGCAAAATATGGATAAGTACTAAAATTATAATTGGATTTTCATTTTCATTGAGGAGCAGTAGAATAAGCACAAGCAATAAAGTTTTCTCAGGGTCTTTTAAAATTAAATCCGTAAAGTTGTTACGTCTATGACAAACTACTTTATCTTGCTGCTTTTCTTCTTGTAAGTTTTTTATATGTAAATTACTTGTTTGCTCATCGCAACTTTCAGGAGGCTCTATTAATTCTTCTTTTTTCCGGCAAACTTCCCTCTTGTTAGACAAATTGCGGTTAAACGATCTATTAAAATTTTTTACAGTTTCTCTTTCTTTATTTCGCATGGCTTGCACTCTTTGCGTAGCATCCTTTTGCATCCTTATTATATCATCAGGGGTATAGTGCTTTGTCTCACTCATTTTTCACCTCGTCATATCACACCGGAGTCCTTTAAAACAGGAAATATTTGGATTAGTTTGACAATTTTTGAAGACTCATCCAGTTTCTTTTGTCGTGGCTCACTTAACAAAGGTCGTAGAGAACATAAAAATTTAGTATATTTATTCTCATCCTTCATCGAGGAAAGTATCGGTGCTAATGTCTTAACTGTATTTATAATATCAGGGGACAAGCTCCCTAATTCAGACCCAATATCAGAAACGGACTTTTCTTTTTTTGGAACTTCAGCTTTATCTTTTACCGGAGACGATTGTGTTAAGTTTTCTATTTGCCTCATTATTTCCGGATTATTCAATATTTCTGTGAGTTTACTTGCGATATCCTCCATTTTTATTTATCTCCCAGGAATTTTTTCAGAAGTTTTTGCGCTTGTGGGGAAGATAGAATTTTTTGTGTAGCATTTTTATCCGAAAGAACTTTTTGAATTTTTTCTGCGTCACTAGGGTGCAGCCCTTTTATAAGATTGTTTATATCTCCCTGCTGAGCTGCCGATTTCAATTCCTCAGAGTCAGTCCCCAACCGCTTGGAAAGAGCCTGCAATAAGATATTTAGTTCATCAGATGTATTATTTTTATCCGACATGAAATTTCACCACCTAAATAAATAGTATGATGAAATAACGAAATGTATGTTTTTAAAATATACAATAATTTTGGCGTGTTTTTCGTATAATTATATCTATTAAGACGTGTATTGAAGAAATTTGCATAAAAAATATATTTTTCTCTTGACAAAACTATTTGTATAGTTATATAATATGAATTGTTACCAATACTACTTGATAAAATACAATTTTTTCGCTGTAGTTGGTAAAATTGATTTTTATAAAGGAGATGTAAGCTATGATCGAACTTACAGAAGAACAAGCCAAAAAGATTGCGGATTCCGACCTGGTAAGCGGAGGAAAGAACGTATCAGTAGATGAGCGTCATGTCAGAGACCTCATAATAAGCGTGGGAATTAAAAATCCAACTGATGACGACATCAAGGCGGCAACAAACCAGATAGCAGCTTTAGCTAAAGCCAAAGCTTCGGCTACGCCTTTATCTGAGGACGAAATCGACTCAATTGCAGGTACAGGGTTGTCAAAAAAGGGTTATAAAATACTTGGCCTTTCCGCGGCTACGGTGGCAATCTTAGCAGGAGGTGGCTACTGGTGGAAACACCGTAAGAAATCTGGTAAGGCGGAAGAAGAAGCTCCTTTACAACCTCCTCAAGCCTCTAAAGAGAACAACGATCAGTAATAACTGATTTAGTTTTTGTCGAAAGGGTGTGTACATTTGGTATGTACCTTGATCGAACTTGCAGAAGAACAAGATGAAAAATTATGGATTCTGACCTGATAGAGTGGGGATGCGGCGTATCAATAGATGAATGTCATGTCAGAGAACCCTTAGTGAGAATATGAGTAAAGAATCCAAGTGATTTTGCTCTGGCGGCCTTGCCAGAGCGAAAGTTATTGTTTCTTTCAAGAGGGATACATTACACAGCAAAAAGACAAGCCAATGATTAGGGTCTTGTCAAATATCGCTTGGGAATACATGGGGAAATAAGGATTTATTTAAAGTAAGTAAGCATATTCTCCCAGGTCGTCTTTTATTAGTGTATTTCCCTGCTTTTTGAGTTCGTATATTATCGATTTTAGTATATACTCCATTTTTACATTATCAGAATTTCTTGCTGCCATGAAAGCTGTATTTATGGCAATGTTTTTTATGCTCCCACCCGATATTTCGAAATTCTCAGACAAATATTTAAAATCTATATCCGGATTCACCGGCATTTTTTTCGGGAATATATTCTTCCATATTTTTTCTCTAGCAGCAGCATTCGGAAATGCGAAATGTACTACATAATTTATACGCCTGAAAAATGCTTGGTCAATATTCTCCAGATAGTTTGTCGTCATTATGGTTATTCCGTCATATTCCTCCATTTTTTGCAATAAATATGACGTTTCAATATTTGCATTTTTATCATGAGAATCCTTTACTTCTGTGCGTTTGCCTAATATAGCATCTGTTTCATCGAAAAAGAGAATAACATTGCTCTTTTTTGCCTCACTAAACAAATCACTGAGATTTTTTTCCGTTTCTCCAATATACTTAGAAACAATTTGTGATAAATCAGTCTTATACATCTCAAGTCCAAGTTCATTTGCCACAACCTGTGCAGCCATAGTCTTTCCCGTCCCCGGGGGGCCCGCAAAAAGCATGCTCAAACCCTTTCCATAGAGAATCCTGGAACTCATCCCCCATTCATCATAAACAATATGGCGATATTTAATTTGGTCACATGCACTGCGAATCATCTCTTTTTCACTCTCAGCCAGAACCAAATCATCCCATTTATGTGCCGGTCTTATTAAAACTGCCTTATCAGATATTTTGCTTATGGACTGTGCATACGCACATTTACACAAATCTTTTTCTTTAAGAAGCTTGCAGCCATTTTTGTACCACAAAGATTTTGCTTCTTTAATAGCGGACTTTACCTGACCGGGGGTAAATTGAAATTTATTCGCCATTTCCCTTGCCGAAACGTTTGTTATCTCTTTAGACGCATCAAGAGAGCTTTTCCATATAGCATAGCTCTCTTTAATACTCAAATCCTCTAAAGTAATATTTATAACAGAAAGTCTTTTGTTTTCTTTTATTTTCATCGACTTATCGTTAGACAGTATAAATATTTCTCTTGAGAATTTGGCAAGATTTTCTAATAAAAAATCCAAATATTCATACTTCTGCGGTGTTATTTCTTTAAATTCTTCAAAATGGTCAAGACATAATGTAGAATTTGTAAGTAAAGCACTTCGCATAGGTGAATAGACTAACTCGTAAAAAGTCTGACTATTTAGCGATGCATATAATTTTAAATCTATAATTATTATTCCTTTGCCCATGAGATTAGATGCCCTCTGAGCTATCGTCTTCTTACCTATACCATCTTTACCAAGTAAAAAAAAGCAAAACTGCTTACCATCTTCATCTGTCTTGCTTATTTCATGTATCTTTTTTGCCAGTCTTTCTCTTATGGGCAGTGACTTCCCATTTTTATCTGCAGGGCAGGCCTGTACACCGCTTAAAGAGACTCTTTGTTCACCACACATAAAAAAATCATATATATTGCCGTCTATTTCTGTCGAGTTTCTCTTGAAACACAGCTCCGACATTTTAAATTTCAAGTTTATAAGCTTAGTGTAAAAATCATCAATCTCACTTATATCCTCTGTAAAATGCAATACCTTAAGTACCGTCTCATAATCAAGAGAGCTATCATTGCCGGAGTTTATTTTCAGCATGATTTTTTTGTACACAGGATTCGTATGAAACAGCAGGCTCATTATCAAACATGTCCACTGCAAATCGTCCAGACTAAATTGATTTTTTAAAATATCTCCCCAGATAACCGACTTATCAATGGTATTTTCCAAGCGATAATTTATATAAAGCTCTGCCAGCAGATAGTCCTCCAGGACGTCTGTTTTATTTACTCTCAAACTACCCTGGGCCTCACAGACATTGTAATACTCCAAAAGCATTTTTACTCTCTTTATATTATCATTAATATACTCTGTATTATTTTTATATCCGCAAGAGATTAGATTTACCGGAAAAGTTTTATCATAGACCCTCTTCATAAAAACTGCCTCCGCATAGCAAAATGTTTCCCTATTTATTCTTAGTCTCATGTATACTGTCTTCTATATTTTCCGCCTCTTCAGACTCTGTAGTATCAGGTTTATTATTATCGTTTGATTTGCTTGAATCCGACTTATTGTCTGCCGCTTCCCTCTCGTTTTTCTCTGCCGGAGCGTCTAAATTCATCTCTTCATCTTCGTTTTTCTCCATTGGGGCATCAAAATTTACCTCTTCATCTTCGTTTTTCTCCATTGGGGCATCAAAATTTATCTCTTCATCCTCATCTCTCTCTGCCGGAGCGTTAGAAATCTCATCTTTACCATCTTGATTTCCAGCGGATGTATTTTTTTCCTCATCTTCATTGTCGTATTCTTCCTCTTCCATATCTTCTGTGTCGTCTATGCTGTCCTCTATAGACTCTTCATCGTCCTTGTCTTTACTCTTACCTTTTTTATTACTTGTCTTTTTTGAATCCTCTAAGGTCACAGGCTGTGGGAGTGGCGGTGGAGGCGGCATGGGCTCTACCAAATCAATATCTATATATATCACTTTTTCACCAGTGTTCTCGTTAGGCATACGGGTATTTATAAATCCATGTTTGCCGTCAGCAGATACCTCTAACTCAATAGGTCCTTCCTTCATAAACTGCTTCAGAATCGGCAGAATAACTTTTCCATTCATATCCGTTTTCAAGTCCCAAATAGGATAAAGCATCCCTCCGGGGAGCAAATTCATATCTACAAGCTCTTGTGTAAGATACTGAGACGTCATAGGGTCATAGGCATATATATAAAACTGTTTTTCTCCTCCACTGATACTGTAAGCGTATCTTTGCAGGGTAAGACTTGAGCTCTTCTCTATATTTAAGGAAACAGAGTTTGTGTTAGCCCTAATTGGCTCTATTACTTTGAGAAAGTTTAAGTTATTTTGCAGCCGTATCCTTACATCCTTGTTCTTCAGCAGCTTACCGCCGGACTTCACTATAATTTCAAACCTCGGCAATTTTAAAACCAAATCATTATCTGATGAATACGGTAAACTCATAGTCACGGTCCTCGTCTCATTCGCCCTTACATCCAAATCCACACGTGTATCCGCAAAGCCTTTGCAAATTATATCTATGCGGTACTTGCCCGGATATAAGTTAGAAAAAACATACTCACCACTTGCCTTCTTTGTATAAGGATTCTGTTTTCCATTGCAAAGTATCGATGCGTACCTGATGGGTATTTTACTATAAATATCGGTAAGCAGAAATACTAAAGACGCTTTATATAGTACCCTCACAATTATCACCTGCCAAAAACTTATTTTCTAATTATCATCATCATCCCCACTATCGTCATCCCCACTGTCATCATCGTCCAAATCTAAATCGTCATCGTCCCCACCGTCATCGTCCCCACCGTCATCGTCCCCACTGTCATCATCGTCCAAATCTAAATCGTCATCGTCCCCACCGTCATCGTCTCCACTATCATCATCCCCACTATCGTCGTCCCCGCTGTCATCATCGTCCAAATCTAAATCGTCATCATCCCCACCGTCATCATCCCTACTATCGTCATCCCCACTATCGTCATAATCCCCGCTGTCGTCATCCCCGCTGTCGTCGTCATCATCATCGTGCTGGGTATATTCATCATCGATGTCTTCTTCTTTAATCCTGGTCTCAAATTGAACAATTTTCCTCGGAATAAACTGCGTACTGTCAAGCATAATGGTTTCAACTCTCTTAACCGGCTTGCGTATATTCTGAGAATCTATAGCAACAGGTCCAACAACATAGAAAACTGAAAGCTTATACGACTCCCCAAACATAGTCCAAACTTTAACCTTTTCCTCCATACTAAGAGGCAACGTGGTTATAGGCACAAGTTCCCTTGGGTATTCTGTGGTCTGGGGCATATAACGATCCGGAATCCTGGGGTTATCATTCATCACTTGGATGATTTTACCTATTATTCTCGCTTCATCTATAGCTTTGGTCTCCATTTCTCCCTTACTGCTTACCGAAATCATATAATAAATTTCTATCAGCGCCGGGGGGTCTTGTATACTGCCATCCGGTAAGCTTTTCTTTTCTTGATGCTGACCGTTTTTATCTTCCTTTATGTCATAAGGATGAATCCCAACCACAAATCCCCCTCTGTTTTTCGGCTCACAAATACCAATATGTTCAGGTTTCCCAACCGGCTCGGGTACTAGCTTATCTCTTAACATATTAACCAGACCCTTGCCGATATCTGCTATGATAGAATATTTTGCCATATCGTCTCCCCCTTACAATTACTCCCTATTGATTTGATTTGGTATAGAAGGCTCACTTAATTGATTTAAATTCTTATACATCACTATTGTTTGAAGGTCAGATATATATCTATACGAAATATTATAAGTTTGTGCAAAAAATTCAGCAGAAATATATATTGTATTGTCTATGTTCATCACCGCAGCAGGCATATTTTTAGGTTGGTCGTTTAGGTAAGCTACGTTTTTACCGCTTGTTATTTCAAGTGTGTTGCCGGGGGACTGTATAACCAGTGTCGCATTATTATACATATAATCTACACTTGCATCTATGTATTGATAAAGGTCGTCTATAGCTACAAGAATATGACCATTGTACATAACCGGAGCATAGTTTAAATTAAATGCACCATCCATAAAAACTACCTGTTCCGGGAAAACTCCCTGAGTCTTTTTACCGGTATTTGCGAACTGTTCTGATTTCTCTACTAAAGTATTGTACTCTGAATCTGAATATTTTTGTTTTTCATAGGATTTAAGTAGAGTAACAGCTACAGATAATGCTTCCTGGGCTACTTGTAAACGATGTCCTTCAAACATATTCTGGCTCAGTGCCTCATTGAGCATCAACACGTCCAATAAAGAACGCTGTTTTACGGATAATGCCCCTATGTCGTTTAAATCTACAAGCCCCTCGATTTCAGCAAATACTTCTTGTAATTTTCCAATGCTTTTTTCATCCAGTGTCTCAAGTACCATTAGCGCTTCATCAGAAAGAGCTCCTTGTAAATCCTCAAGAATAGTATTTACCGATAAAATTTTATTTATTTCCGTGTCAAGAGACTCTATATCGCTGTTTTTCTTTTTCATAGCCTCAATTAAACTATTAAGACTGTCAATCTGCTTTTGAAGTTCATACTTTGACTTTAAATTTTGTGCGTACTCTTTCAAAGAATCATTCCCAGAAAGCTCAGCACGCTTAATAATCTCGTCTAGTTTGGTCAATATGTTATCTACATTGCCGGAAACTTTTAAGTCATCTATTATTTTATCTATCTCGTCGCTGGTAAGATTCCTTTCTACACTGCTTGAATTAGTGCTGCTTTGACTATCATTTGAATCAGAGTTTGAATCGGAAGTTGATTCTATCTGAGCGTCACTGACATAAGACGTTTGACCCTGGGCTGAAGTGCTGTCGTTGGCGGAGGCAAACGGAACAGCCATACCAGCCACCGCTAACATCCCAGCTAAAGAAGTTGCTGCTAAACCTTTGCCGATATTTTTTAATTCTTTCATTAATTTACACTCCTTTTGTTTTTAACTCAGACTGTACTACATTGAACAAATTTCAATACATTTTAATTCTGTTTTTCCTTCGTTGAAGTAGAACCTTATAAAGTATTTATCCATGATGTATTTGTCACTCGGTACTTTACTTAAATCGTTTATGTTTATAGCTAAGTTCTGAAGAATCGTCTTATAGTAATCTGGCATGCTGAAGTTTATAGATGAGAACGGTTCACCCATTACTTCTCTTCTCTCAAGTGCTGTGCTCTGAGCTCCCAGACCCATAAATTCATCTTTTGTTCCAACGATAACCTTCTCACAAACATATTCGCCTTTTTCTGAATCTACCTTGAACACTATTGATGCATCTAAAGTTAAATATGTAAGTATTAATTTGTTGTCTACCTCTGTACGATAACTTTCTTTTCCGAACTGCTCTGTTATTTCATCAACTTTGGAACCAAGATATTTTATGTAATCTATGCTGTCACTTCTGAATGTTCCGTTAAATGACTGTGAACCTAATGAGTCATATGAAGCTCCTTCACCCTGTTTCTTACCTTTAGAGAACTTACCTTCATATATTACAACCCCTGTGGTTTGATCATACAGTTTTCCGGTTCCGTCATACAGACCTTCTTTGAACTTCCCTGAGTAAACCAATGCGCCGGTATCTGTATTATATAAACTGCCCTCTCCATCATACTGACCGTTTACAAACTGACCGGAATATAAAAGATTTCCTTTTTCGTAGAGTTTACCACTGCCGCTGTAAAGTCCGGCTGAAAGATTTCCCTCGTATAAAATGGTTTCTCCGTCAGTATCATAAACAACTCCGTTTCCTTGCCTTGCATCGTTTGCAAATTCACCGTAGTAAAGCTTAATTTCTGTCTTGGGGTCGTACTCTATCCCTCTTCCTGACTTCTGTCCAACTGAAAATTCACCGACATACGTTATTTTTCCGATATTATTATAAAGTTTACCGCTGCCCTCATACTTGTTGTTGGAAAATTCACCGTCGTATATCATAACTCCGTCTGAATTGTAAAGTTTACCTTGTCCGCTGTACTTTCCGGATTTAAAGTCCCCTTCGTAGAGAATATTTCCATCGCTGGTATATTGTACTCCGTATCCGTTTGGATTTCCTTTTTCCATCTGACCTACGTATATTACCACTCCCATTGAATCTATAATCTTAGCCTTTCCGGAAAAAGTCGTGTATTTTGGACTGTCTATTTTTATCGTTGCCCTCCATAGCTTACCCTCCGCCCAGGGATACGCATATGTAATCCCCAAAAACACCAGAACTCCCACAATAACAGTTGTAAGCACTACAAACCTTTTTGAAAAGTACAATCCCAAAGCTTTCCAATAGTCCTTTTTAGAGGTGGGACGCTGAGTAAGTTCGTGCATGAACTTCTGCAGTTTCTGCTGTGCTGACTGTGCAAGCTGAGTCCCTATATTCTGGAGTTTGAACACCCATGCCGACATACCTGTAATTTGTGACTGCACCGTCGCTACGATTCTGGAAAGGATATCTCCTATAGGTCCTCCTCCAACAGTGTTACCTGCCATTTATATACCACCTTTCGTTTTCATCGTACTGTTTCTTCTAGTCAAATAAGTTTCCCGTCCATTTTTTCCTATTAAAACTATCATCTGTGGCATTTATTTGTTCATCGCATTTCATTAAGTAGTTAACAGCAACAGAATCTTTATTGTTTACTTTCAAAACATCTGAGAAAAGCTTCCTCGCTTCTTCAAACTCACCACTTGTATATACATCTACCGCTTTTTCGAATAGCTCTTTAGTGCTTATATATAAATCTTTTTTATAGCGATTCGTCATATCAATCATTTCATAAAGCTTGACACTGCTTTCACCACCTTGTATTCCGGATACCTTACCTATAAATCTGTAATTGCAAATGCCGTTTTGCGGGAGATTCTTTATAATATTTTCTGTGGCTACATGGTTTATCTTCAGCGAACTTAAATGGCTGTCTATATTAAACAATTGCATTAGTTGGTCTGATACGACAACCACGCCCCTGCGTTTTTTATTACCGGATATCCCTATCAAAACTTCTCCCGAACCAAGAGTCATGTTCATGTGTTTTTTGATTTGGTCATTTATGAATATCTCCTTGAACTGCACCGAGGCATTGAAGGCATCTTGAGAGGCCTTAGGGAAAAGTATTGTAGCTCCCAGGCTCCCGAATGAATGAACTACACCGCTGTTTTTCTCCACCACGCCAAAGAAACTTTCATAACTCGTGTTTAGTGCGTCAAACATCTCTTTTTCCGATTTGAAGTTGAATGCGTCTCTGCAAGACAAATTAAATGTAAGATATAGCACATTCATGGTGATTGTTTTGTAATCATGCAGATGAACTTGAGTAATTTTGTCCTTTCCTATAAGCTTGAATATCTCTGATGGAACGAATTTTACATATTTATCATTGAGTAAGATTAGATTCGATGTATATCTGTCCATCTTTTCCGACATTAAATTAAATGCTTCAGCTATATCCGCAAACTCATCTTTTGAAGTTACCCTCACCCTGGTGTTCCATATCCCCTTACTCATCGCATTTATGCTCTTTTCAAGAGTTTTAATCGGTCTTAGCGAGTACTTAACCACCAAACACATATATACAATTATCACAAACGCTGTTATAAGTACTATGGATGCGCTGTGTCCTATTATCTTCTTGAATTGCGATACCTTATGAATGGTGTCATCCACGAAGTTCCCTATGAATCCCACCACTTTTCCTTCACTGTTTTTTATCGGTGCGAATGATGCAGATAAATTCCCGTATACATCCCTGAATTCTACCCTTTCAATATCCGTTTCTCCACCGCTTAAGTCTTTCCATGTGTTATAAAGTGATTCATTTTCATCTCTCTCCAACACACAATCAACTAAGAAAATCTCTGTCTGAATCATATCCGGATTAGTGTATTTTAGATGGTCATATGATTTTGACTCCGTACTGTATTTGTTGCTGAAAGTTGAGTAGATTTTGCTGTCCTTCACTATATAAGTTACTATATAGTCACTTCTGTCTCCTATCTTTGCAGCTATATCATTGTAAGCATCACAAAGACTGTTCTTTAATGTTATATAATCTGTATTCATGTAGTCTCCTGTGTGGTCTACCGTGGAAAATAAGTCCCCATTAATGTGGTCTGCAGCAATTTTTGCCCCCGTATCTTGGTCGTTTTTCAGGACGTTTGAATAGTCTTTTGAGGCATCATTCGCAATTATAAATAAAAGTACACCCATCGCCACAACAAATACCGGTAAAAATAATCCCGTAATCCTAACCGCCAGCGGTATGCGTTTTATATTGTAGTTAATTGCCGCCCTGCCTAGGAAATATAACCCCAAAACTAAAAGTGCCACACCAATCATAATCACAAGTCCCCATGGCCAGAACCCACCGGTTATATTGTCTATAAGTAAAGCTGTTGAACCAAATCTTACGTGATAAGGATTGGTAAAGTCTTTCGATGCGGCATAGTAATCATCCTCTGCTATAACTTTTATTGTGCGAAGATCCTTTACCTTTATGTTCTTACTTTGTACTATGTCATTCTCCAGATTATAAACTTTAGAAGCTGATAGACTGCGTGTATTCATTTTATAGAAGTTGCCACTCATAATATCGGTGAAATACAGATTATCTGAAGTGTCTACGCTTAGTCCTGATATGAGCATGCTGTCCCCGGAAATCACGTCTGAGTAATCTAAAAATGAACCTTGGTTGTCCATCGCATAGAACTTACCGCTCTTGGTCGAATAAATAACTCTTCCATTTGAAAGAACCGCTATGTCATTTACCCAATCTACATTTTTATTCGTCTGAGCCACTGTAGGGGTTATATCAAATGATTTAACCGTAACAGGACTTTCATCTTTAAGCGGGTCAGCCGTTATTACCTCATACGTATTGTCCCTAGCCCCAACCAATGTGATCTTCTGCCCTACAACCTGCAGCTTCCTTATATATGGAGTAGTCGGGGGGGTGGCTTCTTTTGAGAAGTCCGCCGATGCAATCTCCTTTATATAATTCCCGTCCGTATCATACATCAGCACAGATTCTTTTGTTATCGGATATTGTGATTTATCTGATACCACCGCATCTGTATTTCGCTGTTCTTTTACTACGTAGAAATTCCCTTTACTGTCCGACTGAATATATCTGTATGTATTCTCAATCTTATCAGTGGATTTATCCAAATCAATCTGAAACTGAGCACTACCCCTTGAAGTAATCTTCGTTATCCTGTACTTGCCGTTGTTCGTATTCACTCCCAGCACATACACATTACCCGCAGGATCCATATCTGAACTTAAAAACGTCCCGAAATTCGGCCGATAAAAAGAAAACTGAACTAAATATCCAATAATCAATGCCGTTACTATGAGTATACTATAAACTATTTTCGGATTCAAGGTCTTTTCTTTTTCCATTTTTGTCAATTTTTTGAATTTTAATTTGAATTTGCTTTTTATGCCACCCATGCCAAAATCCCCCTTTAAATTTAAGAAAAATTTTTCACGTTTTCAAGTATCTGCATCTTTACTATTTATATAATACATTATATAATATAGTATATTAGTATAAAAGAGTTAAGTCAATAACTAAAAATTTGTTTTTTATTTCAAATAAGGAAGGTGCATCAATTTATGACAAACGACAAAAACATGTATGATTACACGCTTGTAGGCAATTTGCATTCCGATGAAAACATCGAAGTTCTTATCGCGTATAAAGGAGAAAATACTCCCGATAATCTGTACATATTAAATAAAATTCCCTTTATAAGAAAAAATATGAACTTGTTTGAAAAATTTTTTTTCCGTTATAACGCCCCCGACAAAATCGATACATTCGAAGATTTATTCGTGTATGACAAAAGTTTTTATGCTATATTTAAATATAAAAATTGTGAAAGTATAAAAGATAGGTTTGCAAAAGATGTTTGCGTTAATGTATTTGAAGACAGATGTGCAATATTAGAGAAAATTTTGATGAGACTAAGCAGACTTTCCGATTTTCCCGTAAATGCCCTTATCTGTATAAGCGATCCTAACAACATATGCATAGATGAAGACAATAAGCTACATATAAATTATAATTTTTCAAATTTATTTAAAAATGAAAATTGTAAAATGAATGATGTTTACAGAAATATCAGCGACGTTATATTTACCATGCTCCAGGCAGAAGCCGAAGTAAAATATAATAAAGCTTTGCAGGTTGTACTCGATAAATGTAAAAATGGTTTGTATTCATCTATTCCGGAACTGACGGTCGACCTTAAAAAAGCAGAGAAAAGTTCGAAAAGTACTACTCTTCTTTCGTACATAAAATATCAAATCTCTTTAAGAAAAAATCTTATATCTAAAATTGTCAAGAATACTACTATAGCTGCAGTAACATTTGGTCTCTGCTACTTGGGATACAGCAAAATATTTCATAATACACAGTCCTCCTCAGTTGCACCCGTTGTCGCAATCGGAGATGTAAGCTATAATGGCGACAGCTCAGATGAATCAAGTAAGGAAGTCAACACCGACAAAGAAACAAAGCCAACTGAGCAAGCTAAATTTGATATAAATTTATCCCCGGGGCTCGATATAGAATATGAAGACTACATTGTCCAGTACGGAGATACAATATCATCTATTTGTAAAAACTATTATAAAGATAGTTCTCTGGAAACCGCCGTCGCTACATTCAATAGCATGGATGTTAACGATAAACTTGTAGCCGGTTCTATACTTAAACTCCCTAACAAAACAGCTATAGCTCTGTATATCTCAAACTGATTAAAACGTAAAAATACCGACAAAGTCCACATATTTTGTGGAAATAGTCGGTTTTTGTTTTATCCTCGAAATCCATTACAACCTAAAAATGCACTTATTAAACCCTATAAAGAGTCAGTTTCTCACGCTATGGCAAAATAATTTAAAAAACACAAAAATCAGGGCTGTATCCTATGTATGTAGGGGTCCGTACTTCCGTTGCCATAGACTTTTTATTTTGCAATGCAGTCTCCCTGTTTTCAGGCTATTGTACTATAACTAAACCTATTTTACAAAGGAGTGTGATAAAAATGATTTCTAAACTGTATAGCATGGGACTGCTCGGAATAGATGCATTTTTAGTCGAAATAGAATCCGACATCGCCAAAGGTATGCCGTCTTTTGATATTGTCGGGCTTCCTGATGCATCTGTTAAGGAGTCCAAAGAAAGAGTTCGTTCTGCTATGAGAAATCAAGGATTTGAAATCCCTGTAGGTCGAATAACGGTAAACATGGCTCCGGCTGACATAAAAAAAGAAGGTCCGCTTTATGATTTAGCTATTTTGATTTCTTTGCTGAGGTCTAGCGACCAGATAAGTACTGGAAATTTCGACTTTAATTCCTCCATCTTCATAGGAGAGCTCTCCCTCGCAGGTCAACTGCACCCAGTGAGAGGTATTTTGCCTATGGTGATTAAAGCAAAACAGCAAGGATTTTCAAACGTATTTATTCCCTCCGCAAATGCTCAGGAGGGTGCAGTTATAAAAGGAATTAACATTTTTGCGGTAGATAACGTCGATTCACTGATAAAACATATTTCCGGAGAAAAAATTCTTTCTCCGCAGCCGGTTACGCCTGTTATATGCACTGATAACAACAATCGCATGACGGATTTTGCAGACGTAAAGGGTCAGTACGAAGCTAAAAGAGCCTTGGAGATTGCAGCTGCCGGAGGACATAATGTGCTGTTAATCGGTCCTCCCGGCTCAGGTAAAAGTATGCTCGCCAAAAGACTGCCCTCTATACTGCCAAATATGACATTTAAAGAGATTATCGAAACGACACAAATATATTCAGTAGCAGGTACGCTCACAAAAAATCATCCGCTTATTACGCATCGTCCTTTTAGAGCCCCTCATCATACCATATCTCCCGCGGGACTTTCCGGTGGCGGCACGGTGCCTCATCCTGGAGAGATCTCGTTGGCTCATAATGGAGTACTGTTCTTAGATGAATTTCCGGAATTTTCCCGCAGTTCAATGGAAGCTCTGAGACAACCGATAGAAGACGGGGAAATTACAATATCTCGCATTAAGTCTACTTTGACATATCCCTGCTCTGTTATGCTAATCGCTGCAATGAATCCGTGCCCCTGCGGATATTTTAACCATCCAACAAGAGCTTGTACGTGCTCACCGCAAGCAATCTCAAGATATCTGGCAAAAGTTTCCGGTCCGATTCTAGATAGGCTGGATTTACACGTAGAAGTCCCACCGGTAACCTATAGAGACTTAACGGGTATTTCTAAAGAAGAAACCTCCCACGACATAAAAATCAGAGTCAATGCCGCAAGGGAAATACAAAACCAAAGACATAAAGATTTTGGCTCTATTTATAATTCAATGCTGCCATCCAAGGCCTTAAACAGAGTATGTGTTTTAACAGAAGATGCCCAAAATATCTTAAAAGCTGCATTTGAGAGTGCAAGCCTCTCAGCCAGGGCTTATGAACGTATTTTAAAAGTGTCCAGAACCATAGCTGACCTCGATTCAAGTGAAGAAATCCACGCAAACCACATCGCCGAAGCAATACAATACAAAAGTATCGACCAAAAATACTGGTTTAGAGATTTGTAAAGATTTTCTATACCAAATATGTCTGTAATCTATATAAAAAATCTTATATTTTAATTGTTTATGGGTAAAACTCATATAGTAAATCTAAAAAATTATTCAGGAGGTAATCTTATGTGCAAAGGCTGGATGAATTTTATCAAGTGTGCAGGGGTAGGATTGCTGGTTGGTACGGCTGTAGGTGCGATTTTTTTCTGCAATAATAAAGAGAAAATCAAAGAAAAAAATATGAAAAGAAAAGCTAAAAAGGCAATGGATGCCATGGAGGATATGCTCTCTGATGTGAAAGACATGTTCAAAAAGGGCTAGTTTTAGGGTAAAATTGTTCAATAATTTATTTTTCTGTGTCCCAACTTTTATACGGTTGGGCATTCATTTTTTGGTCAGTATCATTAAAAACAACATTGCTTGATAAAATAAGTGTCAGCCCAATCCTCCGAGTCCATCAAGGACATTCACTATAATATTACCAACAACCCCTCCGATTACTGCCCCGGAGGCAACACCTACACCTGCACCTATCTTTGCCCTCCTTTTCACCGTCTTTTCCTTTTTAGAAGGCCCGCTTGTAGCTCCTATAAAGCCCCCGGCTAACCCGGCCACAGCCGCAGTACTGGCAGCAATTACAAGTGTACCAAGCGCCTTCTCCTTCTTACTCCACGGTTTCGCAAAGCCTCCAACAACGTCATCAAGCTGATCATCTTGCATTAAGTTTTTGTCTTTACCTAGGTCTTCATCCAATAAATCTCTCTTTTTATATAAATTTTTTTCTATCTCATTGGCTAAACATGCTAAATCTTTATTATCTATTTGTATATTATTTTCTTTAAAACTGTCTTTTACTTTTTCAACAAATTCATCATTGTTCATAAGTTGGTGTGCCAATTCGTGATTGTCCAACAGCTCCAATAATTTTTCCACTGGATTTTCCCCCTTGCTATCTAAATATTACTATTTTTTGCACCTTTATAGCGCTCATATTATCTCCATTGTATAATATAGCATAGCCTTTTGCAATATCAAAGACATAAGAAGTTTATATTCTAAAATAAAAACGCAAAAATACCCCGGCCTTAAAAACCGGAATATTTAAAATCCTACGCCGTAAAGCCTATTCGGGAATTTATAGAACCATATTTTCACACTTTCCTACTCCGACAGATCCAGTATCTCATCCAAAGTTAATTCTTTATCTCTGTTTAGTTTCCCCCGGAAATGCTGGCTATAAGTAACCTGCTTAGTTTTAATAGAACCATCCATCTTTAATTTCAATATAGAAGCAGTATTTTCACAGCCTTCATAGTTGGGTGCCGAAAACACGGTAAGAACACTGTTATCCCCAAAATAATCCTCCACCCCATCGTTAACACACTGATGGGCACGTATAAGACGAACTAAATTATTTTTTTGTAAGAACTCATCTTTCACCGCCCGCCCGAATACGGATATATCCTCTCCCCGCGTTGGATTTGCTCCAAAATATTCTACCTCTTCGCTTGGGTCATTCCAAAGGAGGTCTCTGAGCATCGCATTTTCATACTCTTTGCCGTTTTCGTTCAGAATCAGGCCGGAGTAAATTGGTTTCTTAAATTCCTCCAACTGAGCCAAGTATATCAACCCCTGAGGAACCCCACCATGTACGCACATTGTATCACCGTTGACAACCGCTGCCAAAGAAAAATAGTCAAACACAGAATTCAGCAAATCAAACACATTCTCGGCCTGAGCTAGCGGAGACCTTTTACTAAATCCACCGTATTTGTTCACACATTCATAATAAGGTCCGTTTCTGGCGCACATGCCTATCTGCTCATGATTGCCTCGAAGCAGAACAACCTTGTCCGGAAAAAGAGTTTTTAACTTAAGAAGAAAAAGCATATTTTTTATCCCTTGCGGACCCCCGGGGGCAGTATTGCCTCTATCGACATAATCTCCAAGAAACACAATGGATTTTCCTTTTGGAACTCCTTTTAAAAACTCCCTTAGGCAAAAATCAACAGCCCCCTGGTCGCTGTGGGTATCCCCTACTATTGTGACGTCACCGTTAACATCCAATACATTTGCTTCATTCTCCATAATCTCTTTGGCATCTTTACATATTTGGATAACTTCATTCACCGGAATTCTTTTGTCCATATACTTCGCAGAAAATGCCTGAAACTCTGCAATCCTCTGAGCTAAGCTCCCTGCCGGAGCGCTATTTTTACTAACATCTTTTATTTTCTGTGCATTTACCTCAGGAACTACCCCAACCGATAAAAACAGAACAGTGCTAAAGCCAATAAACGTAGATAACAATTTCCTCTTAAACATCCATTCCCTCTCCCAGGTTTTAGTTTGTATTAATGCTATCATTTTATTTGGTTAATTGTCAATCCTGAAATACCGAGAAAATTGTTAATTGTACCTTTATTATAAAATTCTGTGAATACTGATATAAAATATATAGAATTATCATGTATAAAAAATTTGTTCTTAGGGTCCTTAATATTTAGAAAATCAGCATTGACAACGTTATCTGAGAATAGTATACTAGAACAGAGACAAGGAGATTTATTCTAAAGGGGTATAGCTCAGTCGGTAGAGCAGCGGTCTCCAAAACCGCGTGCCGAGGGTTCAAGTCCTTCTACCCCTGCCAGGTTTTCTTATGCTGATATAGCTCAGTAGGCAGAGCACATCCTTGGTAAGGATGAGGTCGTGCGTTCGAATCGCATTATCAGCTCCAATACCTCGTGGGGTGATTGCTGTGAATGAGAAAATTTTTGAGGACTCCCCCATTATTTTAAAAAAATTCCTTGGCTATATGGGTACGATACGTGGTAAATCTCCTAAGACCGTTTATGAGTACCATATGGATTTAAGAACTTTTTTTAGGTACATAAAGCAGAAGCATGGATTGAACATTATAAATGGCAAAATTATACCCTTTGAGAATATATCAATAGCTGATGTTGACATTAGCCTGCTGAAAACGGTGACTTTGGTAGATGTTTTTGAATATATGGACTTCTTAATGAATGAGAAAAAAAACAGTGCGGTCACACGTTCCAGAAAAGTGTCAAGCTTAAGGTCGTTTTTTAAGTATTTGACCGTGAAAAGCGGAGACTTAAAATATAATCCGGTGGAGGAGCTCGAGACCCCGAAAATTAAAAAATCTCTGCCTAAATTTTTGTCTCTGGACGAGAGTAAAGAGCTTTTAAAAGTCGTCAGTGAAAAAGGCGGCAAGTTTAGAGAGAGAGACTGGTGTATTTTAACTCTGTTCCTAAACTGCGGGATACGTCTGTCTGAGCTCGTGGGGATAAATCTGGGCGATATAAAATGTGATGGTACGTTAAAAGTCACGGGGAAGGGCAATAAAGAAAGAATAGTCTATTTGAATGAGGCGTGCGTAAGGGCAATAAACGACTATATGCTGGTAAGACCTAAAGAATCTAAAGATAAAAATGCACTCTTCATAAGCAGAAACAGCAACAGAATAAGTCCCAAAACTATACAGACCCTACTTAAAAAATATCTGACGCTGTCAGGGATGCAAAATAAAGGTTACTCCGTCCATAAATTGAGGCACACTGCCGCAACGCTTATGTACCAGTATGCAAATACCGATATACGTGTCTTGAAAGAAATCTTAGGACACGAAAATCTCGGAACTACTGAGATTTATACCCATCTTTCCAGTGAGCAAATGAAACAATCCATGATGGATAATCCTTTGGCGGAAATAAAAAAAGATGATGCATTGTCAGCGCCCCAAACTGTCGTTTAGTTGGCTATAGTTAAATAACTTTAAAAAGGGAAATTTATGAAAATTCAACAACCTTGCCCCATTCTACCGGGTTAATTCTTTATTGTGCCAAAAATTTGTACGGTTTTTAAGCTGTTTTACTATGAAATTCAGAGGAGAGAATGTCTTGAAAAAAGTAGAGATATATACAGATGGAGCATGTAGCGGTAATCCCGGACCGGGTGGCTGGGGTGCTGTTTTGAGGTTCGGAGAATATGAAAGGGAAATCTCCGGTGGAGAGATTGAAACCACAAATAACCGTATGGAGCTTTCCGCTGTAATAAATGCCTTAAAAATGTTGAATCAGCCTTGTGACATAGTTTTGTGCAGCGATTCTAAGTACGTGTGCGACGCAATAGAAAAGGGCTGGTTGAAAAAGTGGCAGTCTAATAACTGGATACGCAATAAAAATAATCCCGTTCTGAATTCCGATCTGTGGAAACAGCTCGTCGAACTGCTAAGTAAACATACCGTCCATATAAAGTGGGTCAAGGGACATGCAGGACATCCCGAAAATGAAAGGTGCGACAGCTTAGCCGTCGCAGCAATTAAAAAGTTAAATCGTTAGTTGTTGGTTTTTGTTCTAAGCATTGGTCTTGTGGTTAAACGTAGGAACCATAAATGAAATTACTTTTTCAATCTTTTGAGGGTCATTGCTTTCACACGCAGCCCGCAACTGTTCAATTCCGCTTACAAATTCGTCCTTGTCAATGTCTATGGGATTGCCTATATATATTTTTTTGCTCTTTGTCTGCTTTATCCCCTCTTCATCCAATAACAGCTCCTCATAAAGCTTTTCACCCGGTCTGAGTCCCATATATTCTATTTTTATCTGTTCGTTCGGCTCAAAACCCGACAACCTTATCAAATTCTCCGCCAAATCCCTTATTTTTACCGGTTCACCCATATCAAGTACAAATATTTCTCCCCCTTTGGCAATCTCCCCCGCCGTTAAAACAAGCGAAACCGCCTCAGAAATAGTCATAAAATACCTTATTATATCAGGGTGGGTAACGGTCACAGGCCCTCCGCTTCGTATCTGCTCTTCAAAAAGAGGTATTACAGAGCCATTCGAGCCAAGCACGTTCCCAAACCGCACCGCTACAAACTCTGTACTGCTGGATTTATTCATAAGCTGGATTATCATTTCGCAAATGCGTTTTGTAGCACCCATTACACTCGTCGGATTAACAGCTTTATCCGTAGAAATCTGAACAAACTTCTTTACTTTATATTTATCAGCAGCTTTTACAACATTAAGCGTCCCAAAAACATTGTTCTTAACAGCCTCTTCCGGGTTCACTTCCATAAGAGGTACGTGCTTGTGTGCGGCGGCATGGAAAACTACATCTATATTTTTCTCTCTGAAAATCTTGTCCATTTTAACCTTGTCCCTTATAGATGCAATCTCAACTTCTAAATTGAGCTTATTTTTGTACTTTATTTTAAGCTCTTGCTGAATATCATATGCGTTGTTTTCGTAAATATCAAGTACAATAAGTTTTTTGGGGTTGAGTGCCGCTATTTGTCTGCAAAGCTCAGAGCCTATCGAACCGCCTCCGCCGGTCACAAGAATAGTTTTCCCAATTATATATTTTCCGTATTTCTCGTGGTCAAAAATAACCGGAGTCCTCCCAAGCAAATCTTCAACTTCAATCCGCCTTATAGTGGATGTAATCGGTACCCCCGACGTCACCGCTTCGTATATGTTCGGAACAATCCTTACTTTTAAACCCGTTTTTGCACATATGTCAAGAATACGCCTCTTTTCCGACGGGTCAATTGAGGTTATCGAGAAAAGTATTTCTTCAATGTCCAATTTCTCACAAAGAGCCGGTATCTCATATGTTGAGCCTTCAACTTTTACCCCTAAAATCCTTCTGCCTGCCTTCTCTCTGTCATCGTCAACTATACATATGGGCAGATATTGGTTTTCTGAATACTTCGCTATCTCCCTAAGAACTGATACGGTTGCTTCTCCGCCCCCTACAATCATTAGCCTCTTTTTATTCTCGGCGGCACAGCGGTCTTTATTATCCATTAATTTATTTATCCTGTATATGAGCCTAAACATAAACATCATAAACGTGGAAATAAGCAAAAACAGTACATACATTCTTACTCCCAGGTTTATATAAATCATAATCGTCGCAGCACAAAATATGAAATTGGCACAAAATATCGCTATCCCTGCATAGAAAAAGTCTTCTATATCAGCGTACCTCCAGATTTTGTCATATAACTTAAATACCAGAAAAGTCCCCGCAAAACATACATTCACTATCACAAGGTACTTTATGAAAATATCCTCGTACCCAAGCAGTGAAAAACTGTTCTTGTTTATCGCAAAAGACAGATAAAATGATATGTTCCATAAAACAAAATCGCAAAAAAACAGTATATACTTCCTATAACCTTTTAATAAATCACGCATATTGTTCATAATACAAAACCTCTTTATTTGGTTCCAAAGATTCTGTCTCCGGCATCCCCCAGCCCCGGGACAATATAGCCATTCTCATTAAGACATCTATCCTTAGCCGCACAATACATCTTTACATCAGGATGTGCATCATGCAGAGTTTTTATTCCTTCAGGTGCCGCTATTATGCACATGAATTTTACCGATACAGGATTACTCTTCTTGATAATCGTTATAGCATCCCTAGCCGTCCCGCCCGTGGCGAGCATAGGGTCTAATACAATTACTTCTCTTTCCTCTATGTCACATGGGAGTTTACTGTAATATTCAATCGGTTCAAGGGTGCTTGGATCTCGGTAAAGACCAATATGTCCCACTTTTGCGGCCGGTACGAGACGTATAACTCCATCAACCATTCCTATTCCCGCTCTTAGTATCGGTATAAATGCAAGCTTGCGTCCATGAATAACATACGATTTTGCTGTGGCTATAGGGGTTTCAACCTCAACTTCTCTAAGCGTAAGGTCTCTTGTCGCCTCGTAGCACATAAGCATCGCAACCTCACCTATGAGCTCCCTGAATTCCTTTGAACCTGTTCTTTTGTCCCTTAAAAGAGTAATTTTGTGCTGGATAAGGGGATGATCCATTATAAAAATATTTTCGTTGTTCTGCATAAATGCTCCTGTCTCCTTTAAACCAATTTTTCTTCGAGTTTCGTTATCTGGGACAACCTGTTTGAATGTCTCCCTCCCTCAAAATCAGTCGCCAGAAAGGCTTTTACAATTTCTATCGATTCTTCTTCCGTATTTTCTCTCCCCCCCAGACAAAGAACATTTGCATCATTGTGCTTTCTCGCCATCCGTGCGTAATTGACATTATGACAAAGTGCCGCACGAATTCCTTTGATTTTATTTGCCGCAATGCAAACCCCTATTCCCGTCCCGCATACAAGTATTCCCTTCTCACTCTCAAATTCCACCACTGATTCCGATACCTTCCGTGCAAACTCCGGGTAATCTACCGACTCTGTGGAATTTGTACCGAAATCCTTATAATCGATTCCCTCTCTTTGAAAAAAATCCTTTATCGACTCCTTAATTTTAAACCCTGCATGGTCGCTCCCGATAGCTATCATAAAATTAAATTCCTCCTCTTTCTTCTCCGGACTGTCGATTTTTAAGCTCTCTTTCGGCCTGGGAAAGCTTTAGGTATTCAGGTACTATTTTTTCGCACGCCTGGGCACCGCCCGCATTGTAAATCCTCAAAGCTTCTTCCCCCACTTTAGATGCCCTTATTAAGCCAAACTGCTCAGGTAACAAAACTAAATGCTTATTTTTGAAAAAAACGTTCATAGTATTATAGCACATCTTGGCTGCATCACCAACAAAAATTATTTTTTCATCGTATGATGATACCTCTTTGACAAAATCATCAATCAAAATCGCTCTGTCCTCACTGAGACGTTCTATTTTTCGTCCGCAAGCCCTGAATACCGCACCGTATATTTGTTTATTTCTAGCATCCATACAGCAGCACACTATTCCATCAAGAAAAACCGCATTCATAGCCATTGCGTACAGTGACGAAACCACTGCACAAGGCTTGTTAAACGGCAGTGCCATACCCTTAACCGATGCCATACCTATCCTAAGCCCCGTAAATGAACCGGGACCCTTCGTAACTCCAAATAAATCTATGTCCTTGACCTTTATACCTGCAAATTTCAACAGTGAATCCACTGCCGGCATCAAAGTCTGACTGTGCGTTAGTCCGGTGTTTAAAAAAATCTCCCCAATTAAAACATCGTCATAGTGAACCGATACGGAACATGCCTTTGAGCACGTATCAACCGACAATATCTTTATCAATTTTTATCCCTTCAATCTCAATTTTACGCCGTTTTTCATCCCCACCGGGCGTTATAATTATATTCTTCGCCGTCTCAGGCAGTGATTCACGTATATTTTCGCTCCACTCAATTATAATTATTCCCTTATCTATATAATCATAAAATCCGGTCGATTCTAAATCTTCTTCACTGCACACCCTATACATGTCAAAATGATAAATATTAATTCTGCTGTTTCTATATTCGTTCATTATTGCAAAAGTCGGGCTCGATACCATTTCTTTTAAACCAAAAAAACCGGCTATCCCACGGGCAAGCGCAGTCTTGCCCATGCCCATGGTGCCCCACAATGCTAAAATCTCTTTCCCTCTGAGATTTTTTCCTATTT
Source organism: uncultured Eubacteriales bacterium (assembly GCA_949422855.1). Classification (GTDB taxonomy): domain Bacteria; phylum Bacillota; class Clostridia; order Oscillospirales; family Acutalibacteraceae; genus CASPLG01. Next base: position 32,613 of record CASPLG010000012.1, read on the forward strand.
TCTCTCCAATTTTCTCTGTTTCATTCGTACTGTTACTTATTAAAACCATCTATTTAAATTTGTCTCCCTAAATCTTGTAGTATATAGCGTTCATAGTATTTTAGACAAAAATTCTTGAACTCTGGAATTTTGCGAACAATTAAATAAATCTTCCGGCGGCTCATCAGCAACTATTTTTCCGCCCTCCATGAATAATACCCTCGTAGCGACTTCCCTTGCAAAGCTCATTTCGTGCGTCACAACAACCATCGTCATGCCACCCTGTGCAAGGTCTCTCATTACCGCCAAAACCTCACCTATCATCTCGGGGTCAAGTGCGGAAGTCGGTTCATCAAACAACATAAGTTCGGGGTTCATGGCAAGTGCCCTGACTATTGCTACCCTCTGTTTCTGCCCCCCGGAAAGTTTTATCGGATACACATCCGCCTTGCCTAAAAGACCAACCCTCTCTAGCAATGTTTCAGCCTCGTCATCTGCCTCTTCTTGCGACTTTATCTTGAGCGTCACCGGGGCTAAAGTTATATTTTGTCTAACTGTGAGATGAGGAAACAAATTAAAATGCTGAAATACCATGCCAATGTGTCTTCTGATTTCATTCACACTCCTGGCAGAGTCATTAAGTGCCTTTCCATCAAATATAATCTCACCTGAGGTCGGTTCTTCCAGTCTGTTAAGGCAGCGCAGAAATGTGCTTTTCCCTGAGCCTGATGGCCCAATTATCGCGATTTTTTCACCCTTTTTTATGTTTGTTGTAATCCCGTTTAGTACGTTTATAACTCCGCTGTCAGTTTTAAATTTCTTATGAAGGTCCTTAACGCATATCACTTCTCCTAAGTCTCCTTTCAAATATATCCACAATGCACGAAACTATCGCAACTATAATCAGGTATATGAGTGCAACCGTCAAAAGCGGTACAAATGGGTCTAAAGTCTGAGTCCTGATGATGTCGCCCGCACGGGATAAATCCATTATACCTATAAATCCCGCAACAGATGTCTCTTTTATTAAGTTAATAAACTCATTGCACAAAGTAGCTATGATATTTTTCAAAGCCTGCGGAAAAACAACCTTAATCATCGCATCTTTACTGCTAAGCCCCAAAGACCTCGCAGCTTCATATTGACCCGAATCCACAGAGAGTATACCCGACTGCAGCACCACTCCCAAATATGCCCCTGAGTTAATCCCGAATGCTATGGTCGCAACTGCCACCTTACTAAGAGACGTCGAAACAAAGATAAGATAGTATATAACGAACAGCTGCACTACAAGCGGTGTCCCCCTTATAACTGTAAGGTATATGCTTGCCAGCACATCCAGTACCTTCATATACAGCCTTTTACTCTTACTGAGTTTAATAAATGCTATAATACTGCCTATAATTGCCCCTAAGACCATGGCTCCGCAAGTAATCCGGAGGGTATTATATAACCCCTCGAAAATGCTTTTGTATCTGTCTTTGTATATCAGACTCCTATAAATTAAATTTAGAAATCCGCTGCCAAACTCGGGGGACTCCGAAGCATATTTGTCCGTTATTCTGTCAATAGTTCCATCTGACTTAAGCTCAGATAATATACTGTCCAAATAATATACCAAGTCACTTCCTTCAGCAACAACTGCTCTGTAATGCTCTTCAAAAAGACTCTCATCCAAAATTCTAACTGCACCCGCATTCTTCGCAACTAAATTCTTTGCAGGGAGGTTGTCTATAACTACGGCATCTGCCCTGCCGCTTAGCAGTTCCAGCATCGCAATTGTGCCGTTCGGTAAACGCAGAACTTCCGAATCTTTAAATTTTTCCGTGCAATATAAATCCCCCGTTGTCCCCAAATGAACACCTATCCTCTTGCCATGCAGGTCGTTTTCCGAATTTATGCTGTTGTTGTCTTTCCTGACAATCACTACTTGTTTAGCGTCAAAGTACGGCTGTGAAAAATCAACATTTCTATCTTTTTCCTCGCTGTAATTCATCCCCGCCAAAACAAAATCACAATTTCCTCCAACCAGCTCCGCCGGGAGAGAATCAAATTTAACGTCCGTTATTTCTAGGCCCACACCCATCCTCTTTGCAATCTCTCTCGCAATATCTATGTCAATTCCTGCAATTTCACTGCCGTCTATGTATTCAAAAGGTTCAAACTCCGCATTTGTCGCCAAACGTATAAAGCCTCTCTCCTGTATCTCAGATAAAACGTCTTTTGCAGAAAGCGGAGTGTAAAATAAAGACCACAAAAAATTTACTTTTCACTTAATTTTTCTCCCTTTACTAAAATAATATGATACAATTCTACATTAAAATCATACATAATTCAATAAATTTAAAGTTAAATTTGTATATTATCTATTTATTCTCATTTACTTCCCTTACTGTATTGGCAACTGTTACACATAAAATGTCTTTGAATCCCGCTTTTTTCAGCATTTTTACACATTCTACTAACGTACTCCCACTTGTAACAATATCATCACAAAGTATAACCGTGCCATCCCGGTTTTCACCTCGGCATACAGCTTCATATACTCCTTTTACATTTTGTACCCTGTCTTTTAGGTTTTTAAGCCTATGCTGTGGGGAGTTGTTTTTTATTTTCCTTAGAAATTCTTGAACCGGGATGTCCAATTTGCGCCCGATTTCTGCTGCCAACAACCTTGACTGATTATAACCTCTGTCATTTTTTCTGTATTTGTGGAGAGGAACATATGTTACCGCAGAGAATTTTTTATCCGGAAATCTTGCCTCTATGGATTTGACTATTTCCATGGCAAAATTCCAACTGTACCTCTTGTATCTACGGAATTTAAATTTTCTTATGGCAGTCCTTACTCTCCCACTGTACCTGTAGGGCGAAACACATACAACCTCCCCTAATATCTTTCTCACACTGAAAATACATTTTATGTCTTTTTCGCATTCATTGCATTTTGTCTTGCCACTGTCTATGATTTTACCGCAATATGGACATGTATCCGGGTAAATGAGTGAAATAAGTTTATCAAAAAATGATCCTCTTTCCATCGCTCCCTCCTTTAGACATCCTTATGAAACTTTTCGTGCTATAAACTAATATGATTTTCATTTGATTTTATTATAACATATGTTAAATAAAAATTGCACAACAAAAAACACGGCAAAAATTTATTAGGATTATAAACCCCAAAATTTCTCGCCGCTTTTTAAAGAGTTATCTTATACCTATTATGAGTTTTCTAAATGCCAAAATACATTTGTTTGCCAAATAAACTGCATATACAGTGTAGTAAACATACCACCGCTATTTTGTAATCTAAACTAGAGCATACCTACACAAAATTAAAAAATTTTCCAAGCTAAACAATTAAGGCTAATTTATCTATAGTTCATAATCTGCTCCATGCTTTTTCCATTTATATGCGGAATATGCTGTTAATACTATTCCAATCACACTCAAAACACCTCCTACAGCCACTCCTCCCATAGCTGTTAAAGGTTCACCTTCTTCTCTATGGCGACTTCTATGATGTCCATTTTCATTAATGACGACGACAGACGGGGCCAGCGGCGAACCGTTTTGAATTACTACATTACCTCCAACGATGTCCGAAAGCTCATTTTCAGATAAATTATTAAACTTATCCTCGATTTTTTCCCTCTGTTTAAAAATCAGCTCTGCGTCGTGCTCCGACATATTAATTCCCTTTTCTTCAAAACATTTAACAAACTCCGACACATCCTCAATCCGAGCAATTTTGTCTACAAATTTTTCATCTTGCATCAATTTCATAACCTGCGCCCTTTGTTCTTCGATATCCATTTGAGATTCCATTTTCTAAATCATCCTCTCTACCTTCAAATCTTGCCATTCAAAAATAGCTATGAATTTAGCCCAAAATACCTTTCTAATTACATGAAAATATTCATTGCATTAGGGAAATATAATTAAAATACTTAGTATATACCTCTATTATTATACAATAAGTCATATAAAATTTCAATATTTACTCTTAGTTTAATCCGGTTGTCCACTATGCACTTTATTTCTGCATAGATGGCAGAAAAATTCGGTGAAAGTATAGAATATAAAATTCGGAAACTTCCACCTGTTCTATTCTTAAATGTCAGCATATACTCATTTGCCTGATATAAAATTTTAGGCCAGACTATCTACAGCCTTTTGAAACTGAATATCCTCATCATGACTTAATTCCCCACGCCTAAACAGTTCTTTTTTATCACTGTCCAAAATAACCTCATCGTCCGGCAAAACACCTTTATTCGTCAGTATCTGCTCCTTCTGAGTGACCAAATGCGCGATTGGGAAAATTAGTCCCGAGCCGTCAGATAACTCTGAAGTCTTTTCGTAAACAGTATTTCCTTTAGTCTTTTCCCCTATTACCCTGCCAAAACCTGAGTCTTTACATGCAGATGCAATAAGTTCCGGTACACCTTCAGTATCCGAATCGACAATAACAGCAAACTTTATATCCATTCTATCAGCGTCCGTTTTGTAAACTATTTCTTTGTTGCCTTTTTTGTCGATAGATTTTATTGAATCTCCATTTCGGGACAGAGAATCAAAGCATTTTTCAATATACTCTAAATTCGTCCCATCAAGCCCTCTTATATCAAGTATGACTTTCCGCACTCCCTCACCAAAAAGAGCCCTTAATGCATCCACAAACATATCCCCCGTGTTATTTGCAAGGGAATTTATCTTTATGTATCCTATATTATCGCCGAGCACCTCATATTTTACCGAGTTTTCATCTGAAGTTTTGTCCGACATACACTCTTTGTACTCATCGGAAGTGAGGTACTTACATGAATCACTCTCCAGCCCTCTTACATACCCATCACATATATCGGACATCAATTCCTTTTCGTCCACATTCCCAATGTACTCCTGACGAATCATTTTATCAATCTCGCTCAGCTTAGAATACATATTAGCTCTTTCCTGATTGTAAGCAACCACATCATTAAATTTTCTCATCGCCATCATATACCCTAGAGAATACGCCATAGCCCCCGCAATACAAACGAAGGCTATAACCACTCCACCGGGTACATTTTTCCTGAGTATCTTCACAGCTTGTCCCCCCCCAGCAAACAAAAATTTTTACCTTTCTAGTTCATCCATAGGGTTGTACTTTTCACCATAAAGCCTCGTCTCAAAGTGGAGGTGTGGACCGGTTGAAAGCCCCGTGCTCCCCACATACCCAATAGTTTGTCCTTTTTTGACGGTCTGCCCTTTCTGAACCGCCAAACCACTCATATGTGCATACAAAGTAGATTTACCGTTTCCATGGTCTATAATCACATATGTACCGTATCCTCCACCATAACCGCTGGCATTCGCAAAAATTACCTCTCCATCATCGGCCGCAACCACTTTAGCCCCGTATATTCCACTGCCGGCTATGTCAATCGCTCGGTGCATACTGGTTCGATTCACTGTGTCATAATAATCAGAAGATATGTAATAAAATCCCGGGACGGGCCACATAAGAGTTCCTGTTCCAACTGACGACCCTTGACCCTTATTGGTAGAACTTTGCCCTGTACCACCATTATCCTTGTTCTCAGTGCTCGTTTGATTGTTTTTCTGTGCTTCCTGACGCTTTTTTTCTTCTTCCTGTCTGCGCTTCTCCCGCTCTGCTATAATCCTCTGCTCTTCATAATACTGTTCTATTTCAGCATTTATCCTCTTAAGTTCCTCATCATTTTCATCAATTCGACTCTTTACTTCTTGCTCTGAAGTCTGAAGCTGAGAAAGAATTTCCTCGCTCTTGTCCAATAAATCCTGCAGTTCATTTTGGTTATTGGTTAAATCGCTTCTTTCAAGTTCCGCTTCCTTCTTTTTCTCTTCAACAGCTTTTTTATTATTCTCTATCTGCTCAATGTCCGCATTCAGCTGGTCAATAAGACCGCTTATCGTATCGCTGACAGACCTTACAATTTCAGCCTTGTCCAAGAAATCCTCAAAGGTTTTAGCCTGCAATATTATGTCGATTCCCGAGGCATCTCCGGCTACATAAACAGAATATAAACTCTCTTTCAGTACTTCCTTTTTCTTCTTCATGTCCTGGTTGAGACTCTCTATACGTCCCTCAAGTTCCTCTATGTCAATTTCGAGCTTTAATATGTACCTATTGGAATTGTCAATTTGCTGCTTAACAATGCTTATCTGTTTATCGAGTTGATCCTTTCTGTCGCCCTCTTCACGTATGCTGTCCTTGGATTTCTGCAGCTCCTGCTTTAGTTCTTCATTTTTCTGTTTTAGTTCCTTCTGTGATGCCTCACTCTCATTTATATTAACTGCGAGAGCCGGCACAGCAGCCCATACCCCAACCGATACAACAAATGTAGTTAAAGCCAACATAGCTTTCAATCTCTTACCACGCAACAACATCTCCTCCTTCTTTTTTTAAGTACCTGCTAATCGAAATTACTCCGCCAACAGCACCCAATAATACTCCCACAACTGTAAAACCTAGGAAAATCGGCAATGCAACATCTTCAAACGGCATCCCTCTGAACGGAACAATCTTGTTGATGATTATCATAGCCTCATCATAAACCAGCTTCAAAAGTCCCGTGGAAATCACCGCTGAAATCAGTCCTATAACTACCCCTTCGATAATAAACGGCACCCTTATGAACCAGTTAGTCGCCCCTATCGATTTCATAATGCTTATCTCAAACCTCCTGCTGTACATACTGACTTTAATGGTATTTGAGATAATAAACAATGAAACCGCTCCAAGTGAAATTACAATCCAAAATCCGGCGCTGGTCAGCAAGCTGTTCAGACTCGTAAGTTTTTTCGCCGTTTCACTTCTGTCACTTATAGATCCTACTCCATCTATAGCCTTTAAACTGTCAACCGTGTTTTCGTAAGCATAAGTGGAAAAGTCCTCCATAGTAACGTGAAATGCGTTGGGAAAAGGATTTTCGTCACCTTGCAGTATATCAAAAAGCGAACCTAACATTTCCTCATACTTTTTTACAGCTTCTTCACGCGAATAATACTCACAATGCGAAACATTGGGAATTGCTTTAATTTTTTCCTCAATCTTAGCGGCCTGTGCATGCGAAACATCTTTATTAAGATATACAGTTATACTGTTTTTTCCTTCAATCGTTTTTAGAGTCGAACGTACATTTACCGACATCAAAACAGCACTGCCTGTCAAAATCATACAACAAACCATTACTAAAATTGATGCTATAGACATCATACCATTAATCCAAATGTTTTTAAACCCCTCTTTTAGGAAGTATTTTATGGAAACTAACTTCATACCCCCTTATTTCGCCTCCCAACGTCATTTTTAACCCTGCCGTCAGAAATTTCCACAATTCTGAACGGAAATTTTTTCACTATTTCGATGTCGTGCGTCACCATTACAATGGTTGTCCCACATTTGTTAATTTCACCGAGAAGTTCTACAATTTCATACGACATCGATGGGTCAATATTTCCTGTAGGCTCGTCCGCTATTATCATATGTGGATTATTTACCAGCGCACGGGCCATACCAACCCTTTGTTTCTCTCCGCCGGAAAGCTCGGAAGGCCTCCTGCGAGCCTTGTCAGACAGTCCCACGAGCCCCAATACATATGGCACTCTTTTACTTTTCTCCTTGCTTCCCGCACCAACTATATCCATCGCAAACTCAACATTTTCATAAACCGTCATTTTATCAATAAGTCTGAAATCCTGGAAAACAATCCCCATAGTCCTTCTTAAATACGGTATCTCAGAGCTTTTCATAGCGGTAATATCTGTGCCATTTATGATAATTTTACCACCGGTGGGCTCTTCCTCCTTCATTATGAGCTTTAAAAGCGTGCTCTTGCCCGAACCGGACGCTCCAACAACAAATACAAACTCTCCGTCATCTATGGTCAGATTAAAATCTTTGAGTGCAACTGTCGTATTATCATAGATTTTAGTTATATTTTGCAGCTCTATCATACTATGATTCCCCGCCACCTCTCCAATAATTAACTCAGCCGCCTTTGTCAAGACGGCCTGTTAAATCAAACAGTGTAAACACTGCCCTTAAAATACTATCAATACTTAACCGGATTAGCCATCAAATATTTTTTAACCATGAGTGCAACTTTAAACACTATAGCATCTTCAAATTCTCTCAAATCTAAACCGGTAACCTTTTTAATCTTCTCCAGTCTGTAAACCAACGTGTTTCTATGTACGAATAGCTTCCTAGACGTCTCAGAAACATTAAGACTGTTTTCAAAGAACTTCTGAATCGTAAACAAAGTCTCTTGATCCATGGTTTCAAGCGAGCCTTTTTTAAATACTTCCTTTAAAAATGTTTCACAAAGAGTGGTCGGCAGCTGATATATAAGCCTCGCTATTCCCAGATGTTCATACGTTACTATACTTCTCTCCGTCTCAAACACTTTCCCGACTTCTATTGCTACCTGTGCCTCTTTAAACGAACGTGCCAACTCACGTGTCCCGGTCACGGCAGTACCAATTCCGACTACGCTGCGTATATAATATTCTCCGGAAAGAGTATCAACGATTGAAGCAGCTAATTTTTCAATATCTTTTTCATCTACATTGGGTTTTAGTTCTTTAACAAGTGCAACATCAGTTTCGCTAATATTTATTACGAAATCTTTTGTCTTATCCGGGAACAAGCCTTGCACAACTTCATAAGCAGACGCATCAGACGTCGAGAGAGTCTTGATAATCATACAAACACGGCGCACATCCGTATTAAGACGCAGTTCTCTGGATTTAAGATAGACATCGCCCGGCAAAATATTGTCAAGCAAAACATTTTTTATGAAATTGACTTTGTCGTATTTCTCGTCATAATATTTTTTCGCGTTAGCCATGGAAACCGATAGAATAATACTGTATTTTTTTGCAGTTTCGTCAGTCCCCAAAACAAAAACAGCATACTCAGGTCTCAAAGGACTGCCAAAACACTTATAGGTGTATCCGTCAACAGTTGCAATGTCTGAGGCCGACAGTACATTAAAATCAACTTCCGGAATGGTCTCACCAATTCTCCCAAGCTCGCTCGCGGAAACTACAGTGGATGATGCATCTATTACTCCGATATTGCGGTCCAATGCGCCCCCCATCTGATGAATTATTCCTTGAAATAGTCTATTAGACATAAAAACCCTCATTTCTTAAAAAGCTATTATAACAGTATATTTTACAGGGAACTAAATTAGATGTAAGATAAACCAATATCCACATATATTATAACTAATTAATTCGAAATTTGCAATAGTATAATTGCCACAAATGCCAGTATATAAAAGAAAATTCTATAATTCATAATTTTTTTAAAAATATAAAGAGTAATATAGTTATTTTTGTGTGAAGCATAACAAAAATAATGTGTTTGTTTCTCCGGCTCACTTAGAATCTTTTGTTCTGCAGCGCACTGCTTATGCCCCTTATGTACTGAAAATATAATATTTTTATTGTTCACACCAAAATAGACCCCTGCCGTAAAATTATACAAGGGTCTATAATCTAACCAAAAGTCTGAGCTAAGACCAAATTTTTATTCGCCCTTCTCGTCTTTGTCAACCTGCACCTTCAATTTTCTTATTATCTTTAAAACCTTCTCCCTGCTATAATCAGAAAGTGCCTCCTTAAGTTCCGGAGAGCCGCCCTGCTGTGCCTTATTGGATACAGATTCTATTTCTGCCTTAATTTTATCGTACACCGCATTGAATTCATTACTAAAATCTTCAATTTTCTTATCAATTTCTCTTCTGGCATTCTTCATTTCGTCCCCGAATTTCTGCTTTTCTTCATTCGTATCATTTTGGAGGGCTGCAGTTATATTTTGTATTTTTGTTCTCGATTCCTCTATAGAAGACTCTGCCTCATCTTCTTCTTTTTCCAAAAGTTTTAAGATTTTATTGCGTTCTTTGTCAAAAATAGATAAAAGCGTGAAAAGAGTAGCCCTGGGGGTTATACCGCACCACTTACCCATATTTGGATGTGCCTTATCAAACGGATACTGGTAATCCTTTTTTTCAATGGCATGTGTCTTATCGTTATATAGTATGATTTTGAGCCCCTTAACTACAGAATCAAGCTTCGCCTTTTCATCGCCGCCGCGAGGTTTCAACAACGAACTGCTCATATCAATATCAAAACAGTCATCCAGTTTATTTTTTCTACTGTTTACCTTGTCCTTTGTGGTCTGAATCAGAGACCAAAAGTGCGGGTCCTTAGCTGCATTTACCAGCTTTATGCCGCCGTATAGACAGCCTATCGGGTCGCTGGTAATCTTATGCTGCAGCCACGGTTTCTTCGAGTCGTGCTTCACGAGTAAAGGCTTTGCCTTCTGCTTTAACTCTTTCAGTGCCTCTTTTTTCGCTTGCTTTTCTTCCTTCTTCCTTTGCCTTGCCTCATCCCGTGCTTGTTTTTCTTGTGCTTTCTCCTCTGCTGTTTTTGGCATTATAATCTACCTCCTTAAAATACATAATTATGTTTTAAAACTACTCC
>CASPLG010000013.1 GCA_949422855.1 uncultured Eubacteriales bacterium
CATCGTTAATTATCCTAGATCTGTCAACCGGAATACCTATATGATGAAATTCTAAATCCATAATTTTGTTCACACCTTCAAGAAAATTTATAAGAACTAGAGACGAAAATAAATTTAAGAGGGAAATAAAAATCACAATCATGAGTGAGCTGCTATTTTTAACTGTAATCTTAGTTCACAAGTCAGGCAGACTGCCCCAGGAAAAGAAAAGCTAGGAAGTGCTTATTTCATTGTAAACATCTAGAATTTTTGCCCCATATGGTATAGGCTCGCAAACATAAGTATCAGTGTAGTCTGTCCTCAGCATATCTGCACAAAATCTTGCCTCATAAATAGTACGAAATACGGCAAAAACAGACGGTCCGCTGCCGCTCATACACACGCCCAAAGGATTACTCTTTTTAATGATTTTTTTTACTTTTTTAATTTCATTGTTGTCAATAAGTTCCTCAAATTCATTAAATAAGTAACTCGCAGTACCTTTAACATCCTGTTTATTTATTAAATCAATCATATTGTCTATACTCTTAGAGGTTTTAGTTCCTAAAATATCATATATTTCATAGGCTTTTTTAGTAGAAACATCACAATATGGTTTTACAATCACTATAGCATACCCCAGGAGACTCTTAACTCTGTCAATCTTTGTACCGGTACCATAGGCACGAGCCGTTCCACCCGATATGCAGAAAGGGATATCTGCACCGATTTTTGCTCCAATATCCTGCATTGATATTTCCGAAAGTCCCGCACTAAATATTCTATCCAAGCAACGCAGTACAGCTGCACCATCGCTGCTTCCTCCGGCCAGACCAGCGCAAACAGGGATATTCTTTTCTATCTCAACTGAGATGCCAGGATTAATTATACCGGTGCATTTAAAAAATTCTTCAGCGATTTTATAAACAATATTCTCTCTGGGACTGCATCCTATGCTCTTTTCGCATTTTATGCTAATATCGCCGCTCATAGAGTCTCTGACCTTAATAGTATCACAAAGATTTACCGACTGCATAATCGTATCTATCTCGTGATAATTGTCTGCTCTTTTACCTTTTATGAGTAGTCCTAGGTTTATTTTCGCCGGGGCAATAGCCTTAACTAACATAACAGTCCAATCTCCTAAAATATTCTGTAAAAGATACCCAATGGATTAATCTTTGATACCGAAGTATAACCTATTAAACTCTTTTGCTAGATTCTTATTGATGGCGTAATCAATAGCATCACGTTCTTCCTTGCTATAATCCGCCTTGTATTTCTCTTCCTCATTTCTCGTTTCAACTAGTTCCTTATATGTTACAAAGCTTTGGTCGTTTCCTGTTACAATTTTATCATTGCTCTTAGTCAAACCATATACTTTGTCACTTCTTTCAAGGTTAACTTCCGCATCATGCTCAGCTTGAACCAACTTTGAATTTTTATAGGCGCATTGTGCCAGTGAAAAGGCCTGTTGGCAGAGTTCTAAATATTCTTTTGGTAATTGTGGTTTGGAGGCTACCAGAGATGCGTGACCTGTTGCTTTGTTGTTAAGATAAGCGATAATGGGTAGTATTATCACTGTGGCTGTAGTCAGACCTCCTGCGAACCCAACACCTGCGTGAAGCCAGTTTATTTCCATCAAACGCATCTCCTTTTCTTTACACTGTCATGCTTCCGTATAGATACATTATATCACAAATATTATAATATTACAATAATAATATGTTTTTTATTTACATGTTCATTAAATTCAGTCAAACAATATCATTTTTGGTTCTCCTAAGCTATTCTGTCAGGGCATAAATACGGTACAGATTTGCACACAAAAAAACGGAGAAACCCATTACAGATATCTCCGAGTATATTCACATTACGCTGGGGCAGCAGTTTCAACCAACATGCCGAACCAACCCTGTAAAAGAAGACCTTAATAAAGCTTTTCAGCGCAAAGCTCGCCAAACTTCTTACGGACATTATCCTCGTAGGCATTCCAAACGTCCTTCCGCTCCTGTTCATTATAATTCTTAAACTTATCATTATCCTGCACTAATCCCGCGAAATCTTCAAAACCTACAGACTCATCATCCTTCCCCTTAACGATTTTGTTCTGCTCCTTCTTGAGGCCAAAAACTTGGTTACTCTCCTTAACTGCTTTCTTTGCCTCACCCAGGGACATGCGTACGACGGATCCCGCATCCATATCAAACTTAGCCGCCTCCTTTACCATCCTCCGGTGCTCCACATAGGGATCGCCGGCGACCAAAAAGCGAGTACCCGTCCTGCGCCCATTAATAAAATATATAGTACCCCCACCAAAAATAATCACCGAAACAGCCCCTGCTGCAAATCCAATAGCTTCACGAGTTAAATCCATTCCCATAAAAAATCTCTCCTTTAAATCTATATCTGCGTTTTTACACTATTGCTTCTCTACGTAACTACATTATACCACATATATTATAATATTGCAACAACAATTTATAATTTATTTATAATTTCATTAAATTAGATAAAAATGATGTTTGATCAGGAGAATTCCTTGTGTGTAAGTATAGCATAAATTTGCCCACAAAAAAGGGGAAACCTATTAAAGAGTATCTCCAATCCTATTTTTACCAAGGCAATAGTGCGGATAAAAATGACGTCTTACCAGTACTACTTACTCCCTTTTAACCGAGGTAGCAGCTCTAGCTGACACAAGAGCCTGATTCTTTGCTAAATAATCTGGAACAATATACACTATAGGCCCTTTACGTCAATATCGAGTAACATAAGGCCATATTCTTGTGCAAAATAGGGCCGACAAATTTCCTCAATTTCAGACCATTCCTGAGGGGTATATATTTTTTTTTGCTTAAGCTCATCTTTGTATATTTCAATATAGTATAAATAATCATTTTCACCCCCTTTTACAATTTTATCATTATTGTTAGGATCTTTTTTTAGTCCGTATATTTTAGTGCCATTCTGGGCCATACTTAATTTCAAATTAGATTCTGCTTTATCAAACGCGCTAAGGATTTTACGACAACGGGTAAGCTCATCCTCATAGGATTTATGCTCTTTCACAAATTCATCGGAAACCACTAGAGATTCTATACCTGTTTTATTTTTATTAATATGTCTTATGCCAAAATAGAAACCTGCACCAGTTATCGCTGACCCGGCTAAAAATGCCAAAACTGTATCCGGCAGCAATGTAACACAGCTGAACGTACCAATGAGCGCCAAAGATTTTTTCATAAAAAACCCTCCATATATTTTTCTTATGGTCGCTTTGCAACCGAATTAGTTTAATTATAACACAATATCATAAACATTGCAAACAGTAACTTTACTGGAGTGCCCCAAAGATGATATGATATTGAAAAGTCGATGGAGATACTGCGGTTGCTTCAGTGTAAAACACCTTCAAATGCGGTCTTAATAAAACTTATTTTAGATATTTAACTTTCTTAATATCTATGTGTGTGGCACTTCCCCTTATTTTTTATTTATAGTTTTATTATATTATGTGGCTAAGAAATGATACGTAGCAGCAGAGATTGCCTTTAATTCCCTTAATATATTCTCCCTTGACTGCACAGAAATATATAGTAATATATAGATATAATATAAATTTACACACAAAATGGGGTAAACTATGAAAAATATGAATAAGATAAAAAATATCACTACAAAGATATTATTGGTTATCTTTTTCACAATACTTTCTACTGAGATATTCGTATCTATAGTTTCATATATAGATATAAATAATTTAGGTGCTTATTCAAAAAGCATAATATCAGATCTTGGGAAATATTCTTCCGACAGCAGTGAACAAGCATTGAAAAAACTCTCTGAAAGTTATTTGGGGAAATTATCAGAATCGTCAGCAGATTTATGTAATTCAATATTTAAAAATATTTCTCGACAAGTGTTTATATTGGACTCGTCGATGGATAGTATATACATAAACAGCGAAAATTTTAAGGGTTCAATTCCTCCATTGCCTGACCCGCCCAAGAGCAACTCTGATGATGACAAAAATCATACGTTTGAGAAGGCGTATGTGGTTGATGGCAGCAACACATCAGACGATAAGTCTGTGGTTTTGGTCTATGACCCGGGAGAATACCCGATAAACTCATCACAAAGCGTGTACAAAACAAATATTAAAGATTGGCTGTCCCTGCCTGAGGACGAGCGTGAAAAAATACAATATGAAAATAATATAGTATCAGATAATTTGCTGCCTGAAAATATAAAGAAAGAATTATCTACCATAAGTAATATTTCGTATACAATGGGTCCCATATATAAACAAAACGATACAATACATTCTATATATATTGCCACTCAAAGCGGTATATTATATAAATATTCACCTGATTCATCTTCTGTCAGATTTGACCCCAGGGAAAGAAACTGGTATATTAATGCCGTAAATTCAAAAAAGGATGGCAATGATAAAGCGGTATGGCAAACTCCTTATATAGACAGGGAAAGTGGAAAACTGTGTATAACCTGTTCGAGGGCGTTTTGCAACAATAAGGGAGAAATATTAGGTGTGGTTGCATGTGATATGTATCTCTCTGAAATGAATAAAAAGATAGTTAACTCTCAAACAAGCTCCATTGGTTATGCGTTTATTCTGGATAAAGACGGAAAATTTGTAATGCACCCCAGTTATGATGCAGAGGGAGAAATCGGCAATTTTAATCCGGCACCGCTGGAGGACGATATAGACCCCACGTACAGAAGTGTACTGACAGATATGAAAGAGGGCAAATCGGGGGTACAGAGGGCAAAGACGGATGGTAGGGAATATTACATATCGTATTTTCCTATGGAGGAAACAGGGTGGTCGCTGGGTATAGCATCAGAAATAAACGAAATAATAGCACCATCCACTCAGACAAAAACTATAATAGACCAAGCCGGTAAAAAGTCACAAAGTACGATAGATTCAAAAATATCAAAGCTATTGTTTTGGCTTGCGGGGATATTTGTAATTTGCTGCGCTGTGAGTCTGTTTTTTGCATATGTTATTTCACTGGAGATAATAAAACCCATAAACAAATTAAAACAAGGTGTGAAGAAAATCGGAGAAGGGGATTTATCATTTGAGATTAAAGTTGATACGCAGGATGAAGTTGGAGAACTTGCCGGTGCATTTAATAAGATGACAAAGGATTTAAACAGCTACATTAAGAATCTTGCTGAAACGACGGCTGAAAAAGAGCGTATTAACAGTGAACTTTCGATTGCCAAACAGATACAATTAGGGATGCTTCCTTGTATTTTCCCTGCATTTCCGGAAAGAGATGATTTTGACATATATGCAATAACCGACCCGGCAAAGGAAGTAGGAGGGGATTTTTATGATTTCTTCTTTGTGGATGACTCCCACTTGGCTATTGTAATAGCGGATGTCTCAGGTAAGGGAATTCCTTCGGCTTTATTTATGGTAATATCGAAGATTTTGATTAAGAACCAGCTTTTAGAGGGCATGACTCCGGCAAAGACTCTGGAGATTGTAAATAATCAATTATACGAAAATAACGAAGCCGGTATGTTTGTGACGGCATTTGTAGGGGTATATGATATCAAAACGGGAGAATTTGTTTTTTCGAATGCAGGACATAATCCACCGCTTTTATATAGGAAGGGGAGGGATCGCTTTGAAACCATAAAGATGGACCATGGATTTGTGCTGGCGGGGATAAGTGGACGAAAGTACAAAGATTACAAAATAAATATGTCTAAGGATGACATAATATTTATGTACACCGATGGGGTCACTGAGGCTTCTAACAGCAAATCGGAGATGTTTTCCGATGAAAGGCTTAAAGAAGTGCTCAACAGCAGTACTATAAGGCATTTAAATATAAGAGATATGATAATAGACGTAAAAAGTGAAATTCAGGAGTTTGCAAGTGGTGCCCCTAAGTTTGATGATATGACTATTATGGCTTTTAAAGTGCTGAAAAAATTTTTGGGTTAGCATATGTGCTTTACTGATATACCGGTTTCATGATATAATGAGCGAAAACACGTTTTTAAAGGGAGCGTCTATTACTGAAATGAATGGTTTTTATCACGAGTTTTTAAGAACTTTAAGGAACAGGAGAATTATAATCTGTGGACTGGGCCTTAGCAATGAGAAACTGATTAAGACATTTAACGAAGCGGGAGCTAAAGTTATAGCATGTGATGCACGGGATGAGTCCGGGATTACCGCCGACACAATGCAATATCTAAAATCAGAGGGTATAGAATATCGTCTTGGAAAGCGCTATTTAGATAAATTGGATTGTGAAATACTGATAAGAACACCGGGGATGAACTTTTTGTCGGACACTATAAGCAGAGCCAGAAAACTTGGTATAGCTGTTACATCTGAGATGGAAATATTTTTTGAATTTTGTCCATGCGAGATAATAGGGGTAACCGGTAGTGACGGTAAAACTACAGTTACGACTATAATATCTGAAATCTTAAAGAACACAGGCAGAAAAGTTTTTGTCGGAGGCAATATTGGCAAACCATTACTTCCTCGGATTGATGACATAAGTCCCGATGATATAGTTGTGGCGGAATTATCGAGTTTTCAGCTGATATCGATGAGGAGGAGCCCGGAAATAGCGGTTGTTACTAACATATCTCCCAACCATTTGGATGTACACAAAGACATGCGGGAATACATTGATGCTAAGAAAAATATATTTATTCATCAGAGTGCTTTTGGGAAATCGGTGTTTAATTACGACAATCCGATTACCTTGAAAATCAGTGGAGAGGCACGGGGAAGAGTTGTTTATTTCAGTCGTTTGGAGAGGCTCTCCGGTGGTGTGTGGATAAATGAAAATGGGGATATAGTTGTCTCAGAAAATTCGCAAGACAAAGTCATTATGAACAAAAGGGACATAAAATTGCCTGGGGCTCATAATTTAGAAAACTATTTAGCTGCTATAGCTGCCGTATCTGAATATGCAGGTGCAGAGGCGATTAAAAAGACCGCACAGGAGTTTACCGGCGTAGAACACAGAATGGAGTTTGTAAGAAAAGTAAACGGTATAACGTATTATAACGATTCTATTGCCACGAGCCCAAATAGAGTTATGTCGGGATGTTTGTCTCTTTTTTCACGTAAGATAATTTTAATTGCCGGGGGATATGATAAAAGTATTCCTTTTGATAAATTGGGTGAGTGCATAAATGAAAAAGTGAAAGTTGTCATACTGATGGGGCAGACTGCAGATAAAATAGAGAAAGCGATTAAAAATTCTTCTTTATATTCGGAAAAAAATATAAAGATTTTAAGAAGCGATAGCATGTACAGCTCAGTAGAGACTGCAAATTCCTATGCAAAAGAGGATGACATTGTTGTACTGTCTCCGGCGTGTGCGGCCTTCGGGATGTATAAGAACTTTGAAGAGCGTGGAAAAGATTTTAAAAGGATTGTAAATGAAATAGGAGGGGAATAAAGATGGATGATTTATTAAGGGAGCTTTGTGCTATCCCTGGGGTATCGGGTGAGGAAAATTTAGTATGTAAATACGTAAGTGATAAACTATCATCTTTTGCAGATGTTAGTGTGACACAGGATAATTCGGTAATTGCCACGATAGGGTCGGAAGAAGCTCGGAAGCACATTTTGTTTGACGCTCATATAGACCAGATAGGACTGACAGTTACGCACATAGATAAGCATGGGTTTATAAAATTCGGTACATGCGGGGGATTTGACCCTAGGATTTTATATGGTAGCACAGTAAATATTCATGGCACTGATGAACTTAAGGGAGTTATATGCTCTACTCCTCCTCACCTGAGTAAGGGCAAGGAGAAAACACCCGATACAGATGATATGTTTATTGACTTGGGCATGGATAAAAACGAGATTCGGAATAAAATTTCCCCCGGTGACCGTATATCCTTAGACAGCAAATTTTACGAATTATTAAATAAAAACGTTGCCTCGGGTGCAACTGATGACCGTTCAGGGGTGTATACTTTAATAAAACTTGCGGAGAAACTGAGCAGTTTAGATGCGGATATGAGATTTACCATACTTTTAAGTTCACGTGAGGAAGTCGGCAGGATGGGGGCGGGAACAGCTGCGTACAAAATAATGCCGGATGAAGCCATTGCGGTTGATGTAAGTTTCGTAAAACAGCCCGGTACAACAGACGATATACATTGTGAATTAGATAAGGGACCTATGATAGGGATTGCCCCGTCTTTATCCAAAAAAGTTTATAATACTTTGATAGAAGTGGCTAAAAAATCGGGTATTTCGTACCAATATGAAATTATGGGAGGGGAGTCCTCAACGAATGCAGATGTGATTTCTCTTGTACGAGGAGGAATACCTTGCGGTCTTGTGTCGATTCCCCAAAAGTACATGCACACGGGGATAGAAATGGTGAATTACAGCGACCTGGAAAAAACGGTGCAACTTTTATTTAATTACGCAAGACAGGGGGGTGCGAGATAGTGGAGCATGATATAAATTTACTGAGAAAATATTGTCTTTCCGATGGTATTTCCGGAAACGAAGACAACATTAGAGACGAGATTATAAAAGAGATTTCAGGGTGCGGTGTGGATTATAATGTAGATGCATTGGGGAATCTCATAGTGTTTAAAAAAGGCAGGAAACGTTCTTCTACAAAGCTAATGGTTGTGGCTCATATGGATGAGGTCGGGCTTATAGTTAATCATATAACGCAACAAGGGTACCTGGGGTTTGATAAAGTCGGAGGTATCAATACAAATATACTCCCGGGGACAAATGTTCTTGTGGGAGAAAATAAAATTCCCGGGGTTATAGGGCTGAAACCTATCCACTTAACCAAAAAAACGGAGCTGGCACAGCCGATAAACATAAAAGAACTTTTTATAGATATAGGTGCAAGGGACAGTGCTGATGCTCAAAAGTATATAAATTTAGGTGATGGGGCCGTCTTTGATTCATGTTTTGATTGTACGAATAACAGGATATTATCCAAAGCACTGGACGACCGTAGTGGGTGTTTTATCCTTACAAATATGTTAAAAACCGACATGGAGTATGACACGTATTTTGTGTTTACTGTCCAAGAGGAAGTAGGATTAAGAGGTGCAAAGACTGCAGCGTATACGGTAAATCCCGATTCTGCCATTGTAATAGAGGCCACGACTGCAAATGATATTGTCGGTTCTGACGAATCCGGCAAGATATGTGAATTAAATAAAGGTCCGGCTGTTTCCTTTATGGACAGGGCAAGCATATACAACAAAACATATTATAAATTAGCAATGTCTCTGGCGGGGAAAAACAATATACCCATTCAGACTAAAGCAGGAGTAACCGGAGGAAATGATGCCGGTTCGATAAATCTTTCCCGTGGAGGGGTAAAAACAATAGCTTTATCTGTTCCGTGCCGCTATTTGCATACTCCTGCGGGCATTATTTCGAGAAATGACTTGGAAAACACATATAAATTGGCACTATTGCTGGCAGAAGAGATATCATCCATGTAATTTTTTTGATATTTAAAAGGGTGAAACGGTATGTTTAATATTAACAGTAAAATATTATCTGCATCACAAACAGCTATGGGGCTTTGTCGGGAGTCCTTTGAGAGAATCTGCGAGATAACCGAATATAACCAGCACAAAATGTTGAAGGCGTTTATAGATTCCAAAGTAAGCGAGAGTCATTTCGCTGCATCTACAGGTTATGGCTATTCTGATCGTGGCAGAGAAGTCCTTGATAGAGTATATGCAAGGGCCTTTGAAGCTGAGGATGCTTTAGTCCGTCACAATTTTTTAAGTGGTACGCACTGCCTTACTACGGCTCTTTTTGGAGTTTTGCGCCCCGGAGATAAAATGCTGTGCATCACAGGGCTCCCATACGATACTATGCTGGATGTTATAGGGATAAATGGCAAATCGAGTGGCTCTTTGAAGGATTTCGGGATAGATTTTGAATATACAGATTTATTGGAGAATGGTGAACCTGATTATAACGCTATAAAAAACAAGCTGAAGTCATTCTATAAAGTTATATATATGCAGAGGTCCAGGGGGTATAGCCTGAGGGACTCCTTATCATCGCATGTGACGAAAAAATCCATTGAATTTATAAAGGCAGTATCCCCTAAAAGTATAGTTTTAATTGACAACTGCTATGGAGAATTCGTGGAGAGAAGTGAACCTACAAAATTCGGTGCAGACTTGATTGTTGGCTCGCTGATAAAAAACCCCGGGGGAGGGATTGCGCCATGCGGGGGATATATTGCGGGGAGGAGGTCTCTAATTAAAGAGTGCTCATATAGGTTAACGGCTCCCGGCGTGGGGAGGGAAATAGGCGCGACTTTGGGTCACAATCGGGAGATGTTTATGGGAGCATTTAATTCACCGCATACGGTAGGAGAAGCACTGAAAAGTGCGGTATTTGCCTCAGCACTTTTTGAGCTGCTGGGGTATGAGGTTTTTCCGAGATACTGCGACTACAGGTCTGATATAGTTCAGAGCATTAAACTAAAAACTCCGAAAGCTCTAATATTATTTTGCCAAGGACTTCAAATGGGATCTCCGGTTGATTCATTTGTTGTGCCGGAGCCTTGGGATATGCCCGGGTATAATGATAAGGTAATAATGGCGGCGGGGACGTTTACTTTGGGGTCATCTATAGAATTGTCCGCCGACGCTCCCTTAAGGGAACCCTATGCAGTGTGGATGCAGGGAGGAATAAATTTTCACAGTGCAAAGGCCGGAATACTTATTGCAGTAAATCATATGCTTAATAACCTTTAGCCAATTCTGGCTATAAATGATAAAAGCAAAAAATGGAGAAATACTATTAAATCAGATGAAAAATATAGTGCAGTGTCTCTAAATCTTCTCTGAAAAGTACAAGTTTAGCCTTTGTTGTAAATGCACCCTCCTTACTTCTTTTTTAAAAATGTATTTATTTGATTGACATATTGGGATTACTCGTGTAGAATATATGTGTCGGGCGGATATGGCGGAATTGGCAGACGCGTATGGTTCAGGTCCATATGAATGAAAATTCATGCAGGTTCAACTCCTGTTATCCGCACCAGGGAATTCTGAAAGCGAATTGTATTGTAGATTTTGGTTCTGTGGTTTGTTGTGCGAGTATGGCGGAATTGGCAGACGCGCTAGATTTAGGTTCTAGTGGGAGATCCCCGTGCAGGTTCAACTCCTGTTACTCGCACCAAAAAATCAAAAAGTGAGTCGAACGGCGGGCGAAGGACAGATTTAATTTCGGTTCTATAACAAATTTTTGGGTAAGCAAATAAAGTCAAAGGGAAACAAGTTAGTAATGATAAATGGAGGAAAGATTTTATGAGCTGCCATAACGTTGGTCGGGCACTGAACAATGTTGTCCGCGAAGTAATGAATCTATATGATGCAGGTGATATAAGCAAGGATGCAGCTAAGAGACTTGCGCTTAGATGCTGCAGGAGTGTCGCATGGTGTGATGGGAGTGAAGGCGAGGCGATTGACTATATTAGTGCGTGCGTTTGCGGAAGGTGCTTTAAGTTAATTCCAAAAGGTGAGCCAATATATTCCACCTGGCAGGTGTCAAGTGCTGTGCCTAATCAATACGAAATCAAGGATGAAAATGGCGATGAGTTGCCGACTGATGGACTCTGCGAAGAGTGCTTTGATATTGTCTTGGATCATCATTGTGGAGAAAAGGGCGCAGGAAAAAGAGAAAGAGACATCCAAAAGAAATTTGAAGACTGTGTAAGCACCGGCGAATACAAAGACGACAACAATGGATGCAGATGGGTAGATTAAACAAGTTGTTTATTTGCACACTATAATTGGCTGAAGCTCGCATTATTACTGGATTTCTTCAAGCCCCTATTGGGTATCCGCACCATTTTTAATGTCAAAATTTTAAAATATGGGGAATTTGGAATGAAAAAGTTTAAGCTTGTTGATCTGTTTTTTGTATTAACATTTATCTGTTTTGTGTCACTAGGGTGTTCGCAGGGTGCTAGGGCAAAAGATTTAGATTTAAAGATAGTTTTTACGAATGATATTCACGGTAAAATTGTTGGTGATGAAGATGCTCAAACCGGCAAATTTATTGGATATTCAAAGATTGCATCTTACATATCACAAGTTAAGGATAATAAAAACACATTGATAATAGACGCCGGTGATGCCTTTCACGGAGATACAGTTGCGAATTTATCGCAAGGGCAAGCGGTTTTAAGTATTATGAACGAAATTGGCTACAATTATTTTTTGCCCGGAAATCACGATTTTAATTTTGGGAAAGAACGTTTATCAAAGCTCGTACATGATGGCAGTTTCAAAACAATTTGTTCTAATTTATTAAATGAAGGTATGCCGATGTTTGAAGAAAACGATATTTTTGAAATTGGTGGTGTAAAAATCGGGATTTTTGGTTTAACTTCGCCGGAATTAATAACTAAAAGTAATCTTAAAAATATTGAAGGAATTGAAGTTACACCGCCTATTGAAGCTGCAAAAAAGCAAGTTGAATTTCTTAAAGGAAAAGGTGCAGACTTTATAATTTTAATTTCTCATTTAGGGATACTTAGTCCGGAAGAAAGCTGGAGTTCTTATGCTGTTCGTGATAATGTTTCTGGAATTGACCTAATTATTGACTCTCACAGCCATAATGTACTTGCTGATTTTAACCAATCAGAAGGGAAAGCGGTCATAACATCTGCGGGAATCGGCGGCCAAAATGTAGGTGTTATTGACATAACAATTAAAGACAAAATCAAAGAAATTAAGCCATATAATTTGGATTTTCATGATTTTAAAGATATTCCTAAAAATGAAAAAGTTGAGGAGATTATTAAGTCTGAAACTGATAAAATCAAGCCGGTTTTGGAGCAAAAAATTGGTTATACAAACGTTTATCTAAATGGTGATAGAGAATCGATTCGGATTAAAGAAACAAACCTTGCGAAAATTACTGGTGAGGCTATCTTGAAAGAAACGGGTGCAGACATTGCATTTTTAAATGCAGGCGCATTTCGTAGCAGTATTGAAGTTGGAGATATTAAAATGGCAGATGTTTTGCGTGTATTTTCGTTAGGGCATTGTATTGTTACAAAATCTGTATCGGGTGAAAACATTATAAAGGCTCTTGAACTTGCACTTAGACAATATCCTGAAATGTCTGCTCTTTTTCCTCAAATTGCAGGAATGACATTTGAAATCATTGGTACGGAAGGGAACAATAAAGTCAAAGATGTGATTATAAATGGTAGCAAAATAGATCAAAAAAAAGAATATATTTTTGCTACAAATGATTTTTTAGCATCTGGGGGCGATGGTTTTGATATGATAAAAAGTAGTAAAGAGTTAAAACAGTTTGATTCTTTAGATAAGATTTTTGCAAAACATGTGTCTGAAATAAGCCCTATTGGTTTAGATTCTAATCTTAAAAAATCAGCTTAAATCATTATTGAGTAAATATGCAGCAACATAATTTATAAAAATCTAATCTTCGTTAATGGTTCTATTCTTGAATACTTTTCATCAGAGTCTGTATAATTTAGTCCAAAAGCCTTGCTAACCATCATTATTTCATGAAAAGAGTAGATGGTCCCTCACTAATATAAACACCCAATATTGCCAGTTTGAGGCCTGCCAACAACGACCGAGATACTTCTATGAGTTCCGCAACTGTCATTAAAACCCTCGTAGTACCTGAAGACCCCGCTATGATTTGAACAGAACGATTATTTCCTTGCTGTTGAAATGATGTATTCATTTTTATATCCCAGTACTTAAATCCGGGCGTCATTGTTTTTCGTAAGTACTGATCAATAATAAAATTTGATGGTTTATTACAATATAAAATTAGTAAATAAACAATAAAATATACACATAAAAATCTGCTAAATCAGAGCAGATTTCATGTGTAATTTTGTTAATATTATCTATGACCGCTCTGTGAGTTTTAACAATAGTAATAATATTTCTCTCTTGATTAGGCCACTGTCATTGCGCTTACGGTTAACGTATATCCATTATTTCATTGATTAATTGTTTGGTAAGTTTGTTTATGCCCTCGAAATCCATTGTGGGGACATACATGTTTTCTATTTCATCGTGTATGTATTTAGACTTATTTAGGTTTTTTATAACTTCTAATAACAATTCTCGTTCAATTTTACGGTCGAATGTCAAAAGACGGGAATGTGAAGACAGAACTTTTCTATCCAGAAATCTTTTTGAGTTAATCTTTCTGGAGCTACCTTTCAGATGTTCTAGTGGATGGTTTGTATTTGATACAGTAAACGCTATCCTAGAATCGGGAAATATCAGACTTTCAATTTTATTTTTAGGATCTAGCGGACAATAACATGTTATTATGTTATGGCCTAAGCTCAAAGCCGCCTGTCGTACATAATTTAGTATGATTGTACTGATGATCCCGGAATCGTCATCTATTATGTATAGATTTTCGCATATTGATGTAAGGGTATCTTCTAGGAAAATAACTCCGTATGGTGTAATTGCACTGATAAACCTTACCTTTTCATGTCCGGGAACATCTGAGATTTTTTTAAAGAGTTTTTTCGTTAAATTTCTGGAATATTGGCGGACTTTTTTTCTATTTACTGCACATGAAGTCATATTTACAATGTCATTTTTTATACTTCTATATGCACGCAGGTAACCTTTTGCTCTAGTCCTAAACAAAAGATTTTTGTGTGATAAATTTAAAATCTCAGATCTTTTAGCGGATATTGAATCAGAGTCCCAGAAATCTCCCAAATTAACAATTTTATCAGATATACCGGGGTATACAGGATCCATTGTATGAGGTGCAGTGCCATCAACAATGGATATTTTTTTCTCGTTCATTATAACTGCATCTAAAGAATCAGGATCAGATGGGCAATAAATTAATTCAGTTTCGATTCCCCTACCTATAGCATGAGTAGCAATTTTTTTCATCAAGCTGGATTTTCCGGTACCCGGCCCTCCTTTTAGTATGTAACAAAACCACCCATCTTCCGGATCATACAAATTGTCAAAGAGTGAGAAAAAGCCAAGCGGCGAATTTGCACCTAAAAAAAATTTAGGCGTATTCTTCAAATAATCCATAATTATCCCTCCTTTTAGGATATTATGAATTATTTTAATATCTTGTGAAAGAATGCGGCATGGAACAAAGATGATATAAATTTGAAAAGTCTAAACATTGATTCTAACAAACTGTATGTCTATGTTCGCTCTGAAGACGACATACTTCTAATGATAGCAAAAGCTCTTAGGTTCGATTCATCTTACACCAGTGATAACGAGGCTATGACGACGACGATTAGGGTTTGTTAAACAAAAAGGCAGAAAATAAAGTTATATACCGATTAGCAAATCTGTATGATTTAATTATGTTTTAACTAAAGAAGTACGCAGAGCGTATTTCAAGAACCACGCGCTATGCGCGTGAGATTAAGACTTAAGTAAAAACAACACTTTTTAAAGTATAATGGTGAAATTCAAGCCACCAAAATAAATGAAAGATGTTTTTATGGCACAAGGTTTATTACACAGTAAGTGGTTATGCAGGTATCATATAGTATTTACTCCAAAATATAGAAGGAAGGTAATATATTATAAATTGAGAGCAGATATACAGAAGATAATAAAAGATTTGTGCAGATGGAAGGGCATAGAAATAATAGAAGGACATATGGTGCCATATCATATACACCTTTTACTATCAATTCCTCCAAAGTATAGCGTGTCTCAAAGCATGGGATGCCTAAAGGGAAAAAGTACAATGAGGATCTGCCAAAGACATGCAAATTTAAAGTACAAATTTAGAAGACCCAGTGAGAAGCAGAAAAACTTTACTAAGCCTCATTGCTTGGATTTTAATGATTGTGCAGTATCCAAAAAACAGCCAATTTCTTATGGTCGGAAAAACAATTACGAGCTTAAAGCGAAACTGTCTTGTATTGCCTGAAAGTCTCTGCCCCAAAGGTGATTTTCCATTTTCTATATCTAAAAAAGAGGCGTTGCTGCTTGGCAGGAAAATATATCTTGAGGGTGTAAACGACAGCCGTGCGGAAAACAAAATTAGGGGAATGACGCTGCAGGCTGCTTACTGTGATGAATTAACGCTTTTTACAGAAGATTTTTTTGCCATACTTTTGTCACGTCTTTCTATGGCGAATGCGAAACTTTTGGGCACGACAAACCCTGATTCCTCCTCACACTGGCTGATGAAAAAATATATTTCCCGAAAAGACAATCTGGATTTGAAAATCTGGAATTTTTTATTGGATGACAACGATACAATCCCCGAAGGCACCATAAAAGCCATGAAAAACGAGTATACAGGTGTTTTTTACGATAGATTTATTCTCTGGGTAAGTGGGTGTCGGCCGAGGGCGTTATTTACACGAAAATTGCCAACGAAAAGGAAAAAATACATAGCGGCAAAAGTTCCGAAATAGGACATACAAAACGTTTTTATCGGGATTGACTGCGGGGCAAGCAAGTCAAAAACAGCATTTATTGCAGCCGGCATAACCCAGGGGTTTAAAGATGTTTACGTCCTATAAAACCAAATATCATCAATAATTCTGATTTAAATTCACCGTTCGGAATCCCGATATATGCGAACAGTTTAGACGTAATTAAAGCTGCAGACGTAACCTATGGCAGCTTTGTCAACGAAATACGAAACGGCTTTTTGTGACGCAAGAGGCAATGAAAGTCGGAGGTGACAGATGTTTTAAAAATGCGTTTGACCCGCAAGACGTAGTTTTCTACATTTTAGACGGAAATTTCAACGACAACAAGGCAAATTACGTGCAGGAGGTCAACGGTCAGTTGAGGGTAGATGACCTCACGCAGGCTATAAAAACACATCTAACGTTTCTCTCAATAAAACTTGGGCTAGATTCCGGTTATTTCAGTTTTGAAAAGGGAGTTGCGACCAAAACGGCAACTGAGGTTATCAGCGAAAGTGACAAGACTTTTAGAACCCTAAAAAGGCACGAGCAAGTTCTGGATAGTGCTATAAGAGAAATGATTCAGTCAATCGTCAAAATTGGCAACCAATATGGACTATTTAATATCAACGACGAGGTTATTAATATTGATTTTGACGACAGTATCATAGGAAGCAAAGGCCAGGAAAGGCTGCAAGACCGACAGGATATAGCGATTGACGCACAAAGCTTGGTTGAATACCGTATGAAAAATGGTATGGTGAGGACTTAAAAGAAGAGTTTGAGGACATCTTGGGGGAAATTGGTTTAACTATAACTTCAGCTGTTACTGTTTTTGCTAAGGCGGTAGCAAGGCAGCATAGGATACCTTTTGAACTTTCATCAGAGCCAGACCTGTTTTGGAGTAGGGAAAATCAAAGGCATTTACGCCGTGCGATTAAAAATTTAAAAGTCGGCAACGGTAAAGAGCATGAGCTAATAGAGGTGGAGAGTGACTAGGAAAATATGGGATGACGAAGCATGGGAGGATTATCTCTATTGGCAGAGCCGGGACAAAAAACTTTGAAAAAAATAAATGCCTTGATAAGAGATATTGAACGGAACCCTTAAGTTTGACCCTCGGAGATAATTCTAGTGCCACATTTGGTGTTAGTACAGCATTAGGTTATAAAGCAGAAGCTCTGAATGATAGTGGCACTGCATTAGGTTCTGGTGCTAGTGTTACTGCTAGCTGGAGTGTTGCATTAGGGGCGTACTCTAATGCGACTGAAATTTCAGTTGTATCAGTTGGGAGCAATAAAGGGATTATTCCTGAAACAAGAAAGATTGTGAATGTAACAGACTCCAACCCCCCCCCCAAGATGCAGCGACTAAAAACTATGTAGACACACGAATTAACCCTACTATTTTGTACGGAAATGATGACGCAACAACGGAAACTATCACATCAAGTCAGCCATATACTGATTTCTCAGGATTCTACATTTGGATATGACATAGGTACAACTGACGGATTAAAAATAACACGTGCTGTAGGGTATAAAGAAATGCTAAAACTCAGTACCCGTCAGAGAACAGATGCTTGTTTTGCTGAACCGACAGACCCGCTCCAATCAGGTGGTACATCATAAATCAGATCATAAAACTTGATAATTACCGTATATCTTTTTGCCGATTCAAATCTTCCATCAAGGAAAGTTATTTTTTCGTGCGTGTCCATGGAGGCTGCCCGACTAAACGACCTGAAACCCAAAATGCTATGCCGTGCTGTTGCGGTTTTGCAGCTGTTTTCTTAGAATCAATGACAGTCATTGATAGATTTATTTTTGTTGGTGGTCGTGAACTCTTTTGAAAAACCGGTGTCTTTATGTGGCGACAAATAAATTTTTATATTATTTTTTTAGTAAATTTATCAGATCATTTTTATCTAAGAAAAATTTTTCATATGATTTTCTTTTTTCCACTTCAAGTTGTGAATTTTCAGAATATTTTTTTCCGATAATTACCATATAAGGAAAACCTAGCAATTTTGCGTCCTTTATTTTTGTTCCAAACGTGATATTTCTATCGTCAAGCACTGTGTCTATGCAGTTACCCTTTAAAGTATGATATAAATTTTCAGCCTCGCTTAAGTATTCATTCGCAGGTACGATAACACATTTATAAGGAGCGATAGAATCAGGCCAAACCAATCCTTCTTCATCGCAGTTATTTTCACAAATAGCTCCTAGAGTCCTATTAATTCCTATTCCGTAGCAACCCATATAATACGCTTCTTTTTTTCCGTCTGAATTTACATAATACCCACCCATACTTTCAGAGTAAACTTTTCCAAGCTGAAATATATGTCCAAGTTCGATACACTGTACTTCTTGCAGGTTTTTGACATCAAAATCAGGTATGCTGTCCTTGATTTCTTGAAGCATATCAGGATATTCTAAAATCTCCGTATTCAAGGCGATGCCATTTTTATTGTCTAGAAGGACCGTATCCTCTCCGATGTCTGAAAAACACATAAACTCCTCCGAAACTTTACCGCCTATTTCTGCGCTCACAGCCTTCACAGCAATTACGTTCAACCCTAAATCTGAAAATATCTTTATGTAACATTCTTTCATGGAATTATACTCTTTAACCATATCTTCAAAGGAGGCATGAAAACTATATCCATCTTTCATGAGAAACTCTTTGCTGCGTAAAAGTCCTCCTCTTACCCGCAGCTCATCACGATACTTATTGCCGATCTGAAATATATTTACCGGAAGATCTTTATAAGAAACTATATTTTCTTTTATAAAATCTAAAACGATCTCCTCTGCTGTAGGTGCTAGGCAATATTCTCCATTTCTTCCCTCAAAAGTAAACATCTGTTTAGTTTTTGTATAAGTATCCCACCTACCTGAGGCTTCCCATAGAGACTTAGGCTGTATCACTGGCAAAGAAACTTCGGCGCATTCATAAGCCTCCAGGTTGTGTCTGACTATATTAATTATGTTGTTTCGTGCTCTTACTAGTAAATTCCCTAGTCCATAAATTCCTGCACAATGGCGCTTTAATTGTGTGCATTGAAACAATATCTCTTGTGATAAAGCTTCGTCTGAGCCTCTGTGATGTCTGGTTTTTACTCCCATTTTACTCATTTTCATAAAAAATCACTCCAACCTTATTATAATTAATTGTATAATGTAAAAGTTACTATTTACCAAAAATGTAAGCATTGTCCAAGTGACGACAGGAGATCTGGAAATTAGAAAAAATCATTTTGACCTCTCTGAATTTTATATATCTATTAAGGTTAGTAATACCTAATTTAATATTACTACACTCTGTATCTGGTTTTATTGACACACAGACCTTCTTCCAAATGGGAATTTTTCTCCCATTCTATCTGTCGAATATTGAAACAACGTATTTTTCTTTTGAGATATTTTAAACTCATCATCATAACTACTCCCAACAACCTTTATAATATTAGTGTCTTTTAGACATGCAATCGTTATATCGCCGCTAAAGCTGTTACTCTTTTTTGCAACTATTTCCTTGATACGCTCAACATTGGAATTTGGCTTTACCAAAACAAACTTGATTTTACCGGAGTTTGCCATAGCCGAAATGGGAAGCGTAGTCTCGCAGTTGCTTGTAATTTTTGCCTCTGCCAATTGTATAGCTCCGTTCAATTTAGCAATTTTAAAAGCAAAAGTTTTTCCGGAATCCTCAATATTCGGAGAGCAGTTTTGTAGATTATAACTGTTGGTAGAGGCTATTGCATAGTTATTATCATAGTCAGGACATACCACAGCCCGAAGTTAAAAGCAATGCTGATAAAGCGAAAATATACCTTACAGAGACTTTATTTTGCGGCCATTTCATAAGGACCCTCTTTTCAGTTTTAACTATACATTGTTTGAATAGTAACACAAAAGAATCAAATTTTCAAGTGCTGATAGTGGGAGGGTCGTGTACTAAAGAACTCCAGACAAGCATCATCAAAAGATAAAAAATAGATCTGGTGGTGAAAGATGGTGATGAGAGCAGTAAGTATACATTGCGAAAGTGAGGAAGTAGCCTTATTGTCTCACGGCAGTATGAGGGATGGTCAGGGCACAAAGTAGAAGCCTGAGAGGGCGATATTCGAAGAAGTAAATTTCTGTATTTTTAACAAAAAAATGATACCCAAAATCAGGCTGAAAACGCTGAATGAAAAAACTTGACATACTGGATTTAACCGAAGATAGTCGTGTCAAAGAACTGTCGGCAAACAGCGGCGTGTCTGGGAAATCAGAAAGTTCGCAACCACCAACAGAAAATTATTTGCGGTACAATTTTGCAGGTGATGACAGCGAAACTCAGGTGGTTTCGAACGCATGCAAGGGGTAACACTGAAAATTCTAACAAAATGCTTCAAAACGTCACTGAACTAATATTTTATGCACATGTTTGCACTTGAAAAACGTTTTCTGCAGGATTTGTCGCAAATGCCATAACCGAATAACCTTACGGTGTTTACATGATAAATATTCCAAATCTTGTGGACACAATGGGCTATGGTCAAGAGGGAAAATATACGTTTTAAACACAATTTCTCATGTATTGCTTTTTGTGATGGATGATTTTGGAATTGAACGAGATATGTGCCGTACTTGATGGAAAAATTGTGTTAGGTAATCAACACACGTTATCAATTTAGGGTTTGTCTGAAAAGCAGCCAAAATAGAGAGTAAACAGATATGAAATAACAGAGAAACAATAGGAGAGAATAAAAATATATTTTCCGGAAAATACGAGTAAACGAGGAAGACCAGCTTAATATATGAACCCGTTTATGAGTGTAAGAATAACAAGGAATAAAAAACAGCCACTTAAGTGGTTTCTTGTAAAATAATTTTTCTTCGGCGGACTTTTTCAACACATTTTAAGAGGTTGTGAGCAAGGGTAATATTTATTTGATTATTTTTAGAAATCTGATATAATAAATTCATAAAATTTAGGGGGCTAATTAAAACATGAAAAAACATAGAATACTTTGTACAATGTTGGCGGTTTTGGGTTTATTTTCACTGGCCTGTGACAGGGAAATATTTGCGGATTGCAGTGCTGTGGCTAGTGTCGATTATTTGGATACTTTATCGGGCGGTCGAAGAGAAGCATTACAGAATTTATGTGAGTATGCCGGTATAACATTAGATGAAGATTTTGGCCCGCAAAAAGCGTTAGAATTTGTAAAGTTTACCCAAAAGCGTTTTGTAAATAGAGGAGGGAATAAAGAACGGTGGGAAGTTTCCTGCCCTGAATGGCTTGAGAAAAACTCTGAAAAGATTCTACAATACATAAAATGCCTGAATATGTGTGACCCCGTCTTACCAAAAGAAGAGGAATACGATGCAATTTGTATACTGGGCGCTGCTGCACCCACGATGCAAAATAGGATAGATTTCATTGCAGAACAGCTTAAGTGCGCAAATATAAGAACTAAAAATATATTCTTATTGACGGGGGAAAGGTATGTAACAGATAAAATCGACGGTACAGCCCAGTTTTTAGGTGCCATAGCCGAGTACTTTGGAGTACCGCTTGATAAGCTGACGGAAGCCCATGTTTTTAGGTATCAGTATGAAAAATCGGATTTAAACGGAAAGTATAATTGTATAGTTATTGATACTCCGGCTAGAAACGGCTCTAGACCTACGACTCAGACGACTGTAGAGGATTTTCTGAAATGGAAAAATAATAATCCTGGCAAAGCAATAAATAAAATTCTGTTTATATCGAGCCAACCATCGGTTAGATATCAAGAGGAAATAATCAAAGCTATATTCTTTTCTCAAAAACAGCCTTTTGATTGCATTGAAGTTGTGGGGGGAAATGGATGGCAGAAGCAAAACCTGCAGAGACTGGTTGGAGGAGTAGGTGAGTTCATATGGGCTGCAATGCCAAGAATTTTTAGGGAAAAGAATGTAAAAATTGACGAAAAAAGCTTAGAACTTATAGATGAACTGTATGGCCGCATGCCATTGCTCTATAATATGTTTCCTCTTGAAAATAGAGTTTAGTGCCATTTGCTTTAGCGTAGAAGATAGTTTATGATGTTTGCTCTAACTACCGGGTAACTTAGGGATGCTGAATGACCAAACGTTTCTTTTTAGGGTGCGTTATTTGGTTAATGAAGTTTGGGAAAGAGGTGCATGTAAATGACAGCTGAGCAAAATTTTATGCTAATATCGATGATTTTTTACTTGCTGTTTGTGCTTTATATCGGCATAAGATGTTCGAAGAAAAACAACAATGTCGATGATTTTTATTTGGGGGGACGTAGATTAGGGCCTTTCGTTACTGCTATGAGTGCAGAGGCCTCTGATATGTCCAGCTGGCTTTTAATGGGAGTGCCTGGACTTGCCTATCTTACAGGGCTCTGCGACGCAGGATGGACAGCAATTGGGCTTGCCGTGGGTACGTATGTAAACTGGCTTTTGGTTGCAAAAAGGCTCAGAGATTATTCACAAGTTTGCGGAGCTATCACTGTTCCGGATTTTTTTTCAAAAAGGTACGGAGATAAAAAATATGTCCTTTCTTCGATTTCGGCGATTGTGATTATTATATTTTTTATACCTTATACGGCTTCAGGTTTTGCAGCATGTGGGAAGCTTTTCGAGAGCTTTTTCGGGGTGGATTATCACATAGCGATGGTTATAAGTGCGGTTGTAATCGTAGGATATACTTGTTCAGGAGGATTTCTTGCGGCAAGTATGACTGACCTCGTACAGAGTATTATAATGTCGATTGCACTTTTAATAATCTTAGTATTCGGTGTACATACAGCCGGAGGAATTAGTACTGTTATAGATAATGCAGATCATTTTCCGGGATTTTTGTCCATGAGCAGTACATACGATCCTAAAACAGGACAGGCTTTACCATATGAATTCTTGAAAATAGTGTCTACATGTTCTTGGGGACTGGGCTATTTTGGGATGCCCCATATACTTTTAAGGTTCATGGCAACCGAAAACAGCGATAAGATTAAAATATCGAGACGTGTCGCTTCGGTATGGGTTGTTATATCACTTGCAGCCGCAGTGTTTATTGGCATTATAGGGTTTGATTTAAGCAAATCCGGAATTATAAAATCTCTCAGCGAATCGAATTCTGAAACGGTAATCGTGCGGATTGCTAATCTTTTAGGGGGCAGTGGACCGGTATTTGCACTTATTGCCGGGGTTGTACTTGCCGGCATTTTGGCGAGCACAATGTCTACATCTGATTCCCAACTTCTTGCGGCGTCATCGAGTGTTTCCGAAAATCTGATTTCCCAGGCATTTGGAATAAATCTTTCTGATGTACAAAAAATGTTTACGGCAAGAGGAACAGTCGTGTTGATATCGATATTAGGGATTATTCTTGCGTGGAATCCTGACAGTTCAATATTTCAGATTGTGGCATTTGCATGGGCGGGATTCGGTGCTGCTTTTGGACCGTCAATGTTATATGCATTATTTTGGAGGCGGTCAAATAAATGGGGAGCATTTGCAGGAATGATTAGCGGAGGTACAATGGTGTTTTTGTGGAAATATTTAATAGCTCCCCTCGGAGGAGTATTTGCAATTTATGAGCTTTTTCCATCTTTTATAGTTGCATGCATTGTTAATGCAGTGGTCTCCCTTATGACAAAAGCTCCCGATCAGGAAATTCTTGATGAGTTTGACAAAGTAGGCAATAATTGACATCCGGGTGTAAGCACTTTAAAATTATTTATTGGTATAGGCGACTGCTGTAATTTGCTTTTTTGGAGGGATGAAGACCGTGGACAGTGCTGATACGAGTGGGGCACAGGCTGCTGCAAGGAATTTATTTAAATGTTTAAATATAGACTTGCCGGCTGAAACACCGGAGAGATTTGTGAAAATGATTTATGACCTTACTGCATACCAAAATACTACAAATAAACAAATAGCTGACATCTTAGATAAAACATTTGAAATTGGTAGCAGTACAGATTCAAAAAGCATGGTGCTTATAAAAGACATAGATGCTTTTAGTATTTGTGAACACCATATTGCACTTATGTATGATATGAAAATCTCAATCGGATATATCCCCCGAGGATTCGTCTTGGGAATTTCAAAAATCGTGAGGCTAGTTGATATGGTTTGTAAGCGTCTGCAGCTACAAGAGAAAATTGGGAATGATATTATTGAAATTATGAATATTTTAACAAAAGGCCCTGATATTGCGGTTCACATAAAGGCAAAACACAGTTGTGTGACAGCCCGGGGTATAAATAACGTTTCAGCTGAGACGGTTACTACGAATTTTAGTGGGATATTTGCCAAAAATGATGCTGCAAGCAGCTCGTTTTTTAGTGTATTAAAATGAGCTTTATTGGGTTAAAGTACTGAATATTAGCTGGATATAGCGTTCTTGATCTTAAGGATCTCCATAAAATCAGAGAAATGAAAAATTGTAGTCCATGTATTTTTTAAAAATATGTGTGTTTTTCGTAGTGTTTGTATTATGGGACTAATCTATTAAAACGACAAATAAAATTCTTGCACCACTAACAATACGGGGAGGACAATTAACAGTGGCCTTTTTGAGTACTGGTTTTCTAGCCTGTTTCTGCTTTCACTCGGCAAAGTCAGCGTAATCTTGATGTATAATGTGCCTAATTCCATTGCTAAATAGGGATTGTATTCTGTTGCTCAATACGCCGATTGCGGGTCTGTGTTTTTGCCTCAGTATTTCCCAAGCTCAATCCCATTGAGAAATTTTGGAATTGGCTAAAATGCTTATTTACGTAATACCTCCCCTTCTTTATCATTTTTTGATGCTGCCTTTTGCATCAAGCTTCAACTGCAGTAACTATACCATATTAAGCGGAATGCTATAGTAAATACAGCGAAATAAATTAAGTTACATTTTATTTGAAAATGCTTAATATATATGGTAGAATATCCGGTATGTTATATAGAATGATTAGGGATAGTGGAATTGAGGTGGCTGTTCTTGAGTGACCAAGTCGGACTAAAAGGAAGAGCATGTGTTCCGTTGTTCTTTTTGATGTTTATAATTATATTATGCGTGACAGTAGGATATATGGTTCTTGAACATAAAGATAAGACTTTTACGTATACTTCTTCTGCCATGGGAGTACAAATTCATCAGATATTATATGGCAGCGATGCAGAAAAGGCCTCTAAGGAAGTGAGAGAAAAAATAGAAAAATTAGAGGATATTCTCTCATATGATATAGAAGGTTCGGATATTGACAGGATTAATGGCGGTGCGGGGGAAAAATGGGTAAAGACGAGCAAGGAAACGATACAGCTTTTAGATAAATTTATAAGTATATCTAAGAGAAGCAAGCGTACGGTTGACCCTACCTCATTACCGCTTATTTCCGTTTGGGGATTCGACGGTACGGTTGCCAAATATCCAAGCAAAAACGAAATAGATTTTGCCTTGGAGAATATAGACTACAGAGATATAAAAATAAACTATGACGTTGACAGAATAAAGATAGGAAAAAAGGGAGAAGCAATAACTCTTAAACATGTCGAAAGGGGAGCTGCATGCAGTGCCGCGATTGATATATATAAAAATATGAAAGTGGATTATGGAGTTGTGGCTGTGGGAGGTGTTGTTGGAGTTTACGGTGTAAAGCCGGATAATTCTGCTTGGAAAATATCGGTTAAAGATCCGTTTTTATACAATAGCGAAGATGTGAGAATAGCGGCCTTGAGAATTAAGAGTGGATATGTTGCAACGTTTGGGGGAAAGGAGGACAAAATAAACATAAATGGCTCACAGAGAAATAGAATTTTAAATATCAAAACAGGGATGCCACTAGAGAACGACGTGGCACTTGTCAGTATTTTGCACCCGGATGCGATTGTTGCTAATACACTTTCGCAAATCTGCTGTATTTTAGACCGAAACGAAAGCCAGGAAATATTAAACTATTACGGGGCTGAGGCAGTATTTGTATATAACGATAAAAAAATATACATAACCCCTAAAATAAGGGGCGATTTTAGCATTATAGCTCCGGAATATTCGATGATTTAGGATACACTGATTAAGCATCCTCCAAAAGAAAGCGGTGGGATGTATTTTGTGTTATTTTGTTGGGGAGTTTTTGCGGTATTCGAGATAATTTTGCAGAATGATCACAGCAGAGACTGCATCGATTATATTTTTTCTCTTTTTTCCACGTGTGTTTGTTTCATTAAGGTATGAGGCAGCACTAATAGTTGTGCGGCGTTCATCCCAAAATTCCATCTTTTTATATGTGTATTGTTTTAGTATGCCGGCAAAATCGTAGGAATTCTTGGCGCTGTCACCCTGGGACCCGTCCATATTTTTAGGCAGACCTATAACAACAAGCTCTGCTTTTGAATCTGTTATGCAGTCAGATATTTTTTTTGCGAGTAAATTTCTGTCCTTTTCTTTGATAACTTTCAGCGGTGATGCGAGTATTTCGAATTTGTCACAAATTGCGAGCCCTGTTCTGGACAATCCTAAATCGATCGACATTATTATCATTTTTGGTTTCCTCCGACGAGATGAAATCACAACTCATATTATTATAGTGGTAATATAAGCGAATAGCGAACAGTTTTTCCAAAATCGAGTTAATTTATTATTAAATTTGGAAATTTATAAATTTGGTGTTGACATATGGCGGAAATAATGGTAAAGTATATTTGTTAGCACTCTACATAATTGATTGCTAATTGTTGAGTTTAAGAGGTGAAAGAGGTGAACCTGGACGATAGAAAGCGTAAAATCTTGTGTGTGATAATAGAAAAATATATCGAGCTTGGTGTTCCCATAGGTTCTAAAACGGTGTGCTCTGCACTGGATATATCTGTTTCTTCGGCGACCGTTAGGAATGAAATGGCTGAATTGTCACTGCTTGGATATTTAACTCAACCGCATGCTTCGGCAGGCAGAGTTCCGTCTTATTCGGGTTATAGGCTGTATGTCAGCAGGTTCGCTAAGGAGAGGAGACTCTCGGATGAAGAGAAAAGTCTTATAGATGGTGTTTTATATGGGGCTGCGGATGACCCGGAGCATCTATTGAAGAGAGCAGCAAGTTTATTGGCGGATATTACTGATTCGACGGCGATGGTTGCGGCTCCCCCAAACGATGAAGCGAGGGTAAAGGATATACGGTTTATAATAACCGGCAAGCGAAATGCAATGCTGATACTGATGACGACGACCGGTATGGTACAAAACAGACTGTTTCGCTGTGACTACGACATAACGGATGAACTTATAGGTGCTTTCGAAAATTTGATAAATGAGAAATTCAAAGGAAAACACTTAAAAGACTTAAAGCCGGCGTCGATGAGTGCGTTGGCAGCGATGGGGAGTGATATGTTTTTGCTAATGTCTCCGGTGCTCAGTGCTCTCATTGAGGCAGCGAGGGAGGCTCTTGAGATACACTTGGATATAGCGGGGGAGTCAAATTTGCTAAAGGACTCAGAGCTGAAATCTTCTGATGTTGTGGAGGTTTTCAATTTTCTCAGGGACAAAAGGAGTGTTTTAGAGGTTTTGTTTTCCAGGGAAAGAGGCATCAATGTATTTGTCGGTGGGTCAGATTTATACCCCGGTCTTGAGGCAACGAGCATTATAGTATCTAGATATGGTGTAGGGAACAGGTCCGGGGCAGTTGGAATCATAGGTCCTACCAGGCTTGACTATGAAGAATTAACGGCAAAAGTTAAATATTTATCGGGAGAGGTAGGACGGTGGCTGGAAAGAATTCTTGAAATAGATGTGTAATATCTGACATTTCATATTGGAAGGAGAGTTGATATTTTGAAATTGAATGAGAAAGACAGTGAGGAAACCGTTGAAGAAAACTTAGGCGACGATGTGGAAGAAGGTTATGAAGAGGGTGATAACAGAGGCAGTGAAGAACTCAAGTCCGAGGATCTGGATAAGATAAAGAAAGAGCTCGACATTTGTAAGGATAGGTTATTGAGGACAACGGCTGAGTACGATAATTTTAGGAAAAGAAGTGAGAGAGAAAAGCTACAAATATACTCGCATGCCACCTCAAATGCAGTTTTGGGTATGCTTCCCGTTGCAGACAGCTTGGAGCTAGCGGAAAAATCAGTAGAGGGGAGCAGTGCAGAGTACAAAAAGGGACTATCGATGGTGAAAGCACAATTTAGCGAGGCATTAAAAAAATTAGGAGTAGAATCTTTTGGGAAAGTCGGTGAAGAGTTTAATCCGGATTTGCACAATGCGGTTTCACATGTTGAAGATGAGGACAGTGAAAAAGAAAATCTGATATCTGAGGTTTTCCAAAAAGGTTATAAGCTCCGAGATAAAGTAATACGTCATGCGATGGTTCAAGTTGTGAATTGATTGAATTTAAGAAAGATAAAATTATAGTTATTAGGAGGAAAATAAAATGTCAAAAATAATTGGTATAGACTTAGGAACAACTAATTCATGTGCAGCTGTTATGGAAGGTGGGGAACCGGTAGTTATTACGAATGCGGAGGGAGCCCGTACAACGCCTTCGGTGGTTGCTTTTTCCAAAAACGGAGAAAGAATGGTCGGCCAGGTGGCAAAACGCCAGGCTGTTACAAACCCGGATAGAACGGTGATTTCTATAAAAAGGGAGATGGGTACGGACTATAAAGTAAATATTGACGGTAAATCTTACTCTCCGCAAGAAATTTCGGCTATGATTCTGCAAAAGCTCAAATCTGACGCAGAGGCATATCTGGGAGAAAAGGTAACTGAAGCAGTAATTACAGTTCCGGCATATTTCACGGATGCTCAGCGTCAAGCCACGAAAGATGCAGGTAAAATAGCGGGTCTTGATGTAAAACGTATTATAAACGAGCCTACTGCTGCTGCACTTTCCTATGGGGTAGATAAAGAAAATGATCAAAAGGTAATGGTATATGATTTAGGTGGAGGTACTTTCGACGTTTCAATAATAGAAATGGGAGACGGGGTGCAAGAAGTTCTCGCGACCGCAGGAAATAACCGCCTGGGGGGAGACGACTTTGACCAAAGAATCATAGATTGGATGGTTAGCTCATTTAAGGCGCAGTCCGGGATAGACCTCAGAAATGATAAAATGGCGATGCAGAGATTAAAGGAATCCGCTGAGAAGGCTAAAATAGAGCTTTCGGGTATGGCATCGACGTCTATCAATCTACCGTTTATAACAGCTGATGCTACGGGTCCTAAACATTTGGATTTAAACCTTACGAGGGCTAAATTCAATGAACTTACAGCAGACTTGGTTGAGAAGACTATGGGACCTGTAAGGCAGGCACTTTCGGATTCGGGTCTTTCTATATCTCAAATCGATAAGGTACTCATGGTAGGAGGTTCATCCAGAATTCCGGCGGTGCAGGAAGCTGTAAAGAATTTCATAGGGAAGGATCCGTTCAAAGGGATTAATCCTGATGAATGTGTAGCTATTGGTGCTGCGATTCAGGGTGGAGTTTTAGGCGGAGATGTACAAGGACTTCTTCTTTTAGATGTCACACCGCTTTCCCTTGGAATAGAAACAATGGGCGGAGTTATGACGAAGGTAATAGAAAGAAATACAACAATTCCGACCAAGAAAAGTCAGGTGTTCTCCACTGCGGCTGACGGTCAGACACAGGTAGAAGTAAATGTACTGCAGGGTGAGCGTGAGTTTGCGAGGGACAATAAGCAGTTAGGGCTGTTTAAACTCGATGGAATAGCTCCGGCTCCACGTGGAGTACCTCAGATTGAAGTTACCTTTGATATTGACGCAAACGGTATAGTAAACGTCAGTGCGAAGGACAGAGGAACCGGCAAAGAGCAGCATATTACCATTACTTCAAGCACAAATATGTCTAAGGATGATATAGATAAAGCTGTTAAAGAAGCTGAGCAGTATGCACAGGAGGATAAAAAGCGCCGCGAAGAAATAGATGTCAAGAATGAAGCGGAAAACTTGTGCTATTCTGTTGATAAACTGCTCAAGGACTCAGGTGACAAGATTGAGAGTGCTGACAAGGACAATCTAAATAACAAGGTTTCAGATCTTAGAGATAAACTTTCAAAAAATAATTTGGATGACATAAAGGCTGGCAAAGAGGATTTACAAAAAGCAATGTTTGATGTGTCAACAAAGCTTTATCAAAAATCAGCCGAGCAGCAAGCAGGAGCACCAAATGGCGAAAACGCACAGAATCCGGGACAAGGGCAGGAAGGCGAAGAAAAAATTTATGATGCCGACTTTAAAGATGTTGACAACAATAAATAATTGTTATATCCTAATATTGGATTTGAGTGGGATTCTGGAGGAGAAAACTCTACAGTTTAATATTTTGTGAATGCACTTAGAAATCCCTCCGCCTCCAGGGGCGATTGAGGGATTTTTGGTTGCCTTGAGTGTTGTGTTATAAAGGAGATGAATATGTTTGGCTGATAAAAGAGACTTTTATGAGGTTTTGGGCCTTAATAAAGGAGCCTCAGATGATGAAATAAAGAAAGCGTACAGGAAACTTGCCAAAAAATATCACCCTGATTTGAACCCAGGGAATAAGGATGCGGAGGCAAAATTCAAAGAAGTCAATGAAGCGTATGAGGTTTTGTCAGATAGCGGTAAAAAGGCGAATTACGACAGATTTGGTCATGCTGGTGTTGACCCGAGCCAAGGTGCGGGAGGATATAGCTATTCCGGAGGAAATCCGTTCGGTCAAGATATAGATTTAGGGGATATATTCAGCAGTTTTTTTGGCGGTTTTGGTGGATTCGGTGCCGGCTCAAGAGGGGAGAGGTCTGCAAACAGTTCTCCAAGGAGAGGGTCGGATGCCGAAGCGGTTGTTAATATATCGTTTGAAGAGGCTGCAAAAGGCTGTACAAAAAAAGTAACATATCAGAGGATTGATAAGTGTAAAGATTGTAATGGAACGGGAGCCAGAAATGGCTCTTCACCAAAAACCTGTCCGGAATGCTCAGGATTAGGTCAAGTCACGGTGAGCCAAAGGACGCCTTTTGGTGTTATGCAG
Source organism: uncultured Eubacteriales bacterium (assembly GCA_949422855.1). Classification (GTDB taxonomy): domain Bacteria; phylum Bacillota; class Clostridia; order Oscillospirales; family Acutalibacteraceae; genus CASPLG01. The sequence continues at coordinate 31,472 of CASPLG010000013.1, forward strand.
ACGACTAGGGCATGCGATAGATGCAAAGGGTCGGGAAAAGTTATTGATGACCCGTGTCCGTCATGTAGAGGGCAGGGCAGGGTTAGAACTGCTAACACGGTTGAAGTTAATATTCCGGCGGGGATAGACAATGACCAAATTCTGAATGTCAGAGAACATGGTAATGCGGGTATCAATGGTGGTGGGTATGGAGATTTGCACGTTTATATAAATGTGAGTCCTCACCCGATATTTAAGAGAAAAGGTGATGACATTATTTGTGAAATGCCAATAACGTTTACCCAAGCGGCACTTGGTGCGGATATAATCGTCCCAACACTGGATGGCAAAGTTGAATATCATGTTCATGAGGGGACACAGCCGGGAGATGTGTTCAGGCTAAAAGGAAAAGGAATCCCCCATATTCATGGCAGAGGAAAGGGCGATGAGTTTGTAAAGGTAAGCATAGAGATTCCCAGAAGTTTATCCTCACAACAGAAAGAAGTTTTAAGAAAGTTTGACCAGATTCCGCATGAGCAGAATTACCAAAAGAGGAAAAGTTTTTTTGAAAAAATAAAAGAGCTATTTGGCTAAACACACTAATACTAAAAATGCCTTCTAGATATTTTAGAGGCATTTTTGGTTTTGTATTTGCAGTCAGGGGGAACACGGAATTTCTATTATAAATTGCAAAAGGTCTTTTTTAGGGTATTCACGGCTTTTTTCTCAATGCGGGAAACATATGAGCGTGAAATACCGAGTCTTTTGGCTACCTCACGCTGGGGCAGCGGACGGCAGCCGTTTAATCCGTACCTTAAACACAGTATTATTCTTTCCCGTGGCTTTAAATACATTATCAGATATTTATTTAATTTTTCGACATCTATTTTATTCTCCACGATATCAGAAATACATTCATCAGACGATATGGTATCTATAAGGGTCAAGATATTTCCGTTTTTATCTGTTTCAATCGGCTCATTTATCGACAGGTCGAGCGATGACTTTTTTGAATTTCTAAAGTACATTAGTATTTCGTTTTCGATGCATCTGGAAGCGTAACTCGATAGTCTGATATTTTTTGAGTTATCGAATGTATTGATTGCTTTAATCAGACCGATTGTCCCTATAGATATGAGGTCATCGGAATCGTACTTTCCGTTGTGATATTTTTTTGTTATGTGTGCGACGAGTCTGAGATTATGTTCTATAAGTTTAGTTTTAGCATTTTTGTTCCCCTGGGATGAAAGTTTAATGTATTTTTCTTCATCTTTGCGGGACAGTGGTGCCGGGAACGCATTGGGACTTACAACATGAAGAACCAGAAATATTAGGTTATTGAGTATAGCATGCAAACCGTAAAACAGCAATGACATCACCAACTGAAAAGGTAGTATAGTAGAATTTTATTCCGGAGGCTTGTCTATTGTTACATTAAATTTTGATTTTTGACGTATAAATTAGTACATTTTGCAGATTATATCGATATTTATCAAGTTTTATAGCCATTTTTTTAATTTAATGGTATAATGTCTGTATACAAAATATATGAGGTGAGAATTTATGAATATTTGGCACGACATTGACCCATCTCTGATTAGTCCTGAGAAATTTGTGTCTGTAATTGAGATACCTAAGGGAAATAAAACTAAATATGAACTTGATAAAGATACCGGTATGCTCAGACTGGATAGAATTTTGCATACTTCTATGCATTACCCCGCAAGTTATGGATTTATTCCGAGAACTTATGCAGATGATTTAGACCCATTAGATGTACTTGTATTGTGTTCCCAGCAGATATACCCCTTAACGCTTGTTGAGTGCTGCCCTATAGGTGTGATAACTATGGTAGACGGGGGCGAAGATGACGAGAAAATAATCTGTGTGCCGACGGGAGACCCTGATTATAACGATTATACAGATGTGTCCGAACTTCCCAAGCACATTTTGGCTGAGATGAAGCATTTTTTCTCTGTGTATAAGGATTTGGAAAATAAAAAGACTGATGTTAAAGATATTTTGGGCAGAAACCGGGCTGTGGAAATTATATCTGAAGCAATAGACTCTTATAATGAAAAATTTAACCCCGCCAATTAGCAAAGTTAAAAACAGAATAGGAGTGAGGCTAAAATACTGCAGTTTGATGAAATAAAGCTTGGTTTGGATGAGTTAAAACCTAGGATTGACTCTCTAGGGGACGTTTTGAATTTGCAGAATCTGAAGAGCGAACTTACAGGACTTGAAGATAAAATGTCGAAACCCGATTTTTGGGATTCCCAGACCGAATCTAAAAGAGTTCTTGAAAGGATAAGTTCCATAAAATCCACGATTTGTGCATTTACCGCATTGAAAAATAAGTTTGAGGATCTATATACACTTGTTGAGATAGCGAATGAAGAAGAAGATTTGTCTGTGCTGGATGAGCTAAAGGCTCAGTTTAAAGAGGTTGTCAGTGATTTAGAGGGTCAGACTCTCTCCACGCTCTTAACGGGGGAATATGATTCTGAAAATGCAATTCTGACTTTTCATTCAGGGGCAGGGGGTACAGAGGCTCAGGATTGGGTAGAGATGCTCTGCCGGATGTACATGAGATGGAGTGAAAAGCACAATTTTAAAGTTAAGGTATTAGATTTCCTCGATGGTGAAGAGGCTGGTTTTAAGAATATCTCGATACTGATTGAGGGCAAGAATGCCTATGGCTTTTTAAAGGGCGAATCGGGTGTGCATAGGCTGGTAAGAATCTCACCGTTTGATGCGTCGGGAAGGCGTCATACGTCTTTTGCATCTATTGAGGTGGTGCCGGAGATAAGCGATGAAATAGACATAAACATTTCACCGGATGATATAAAAATGGACGTATTCAGAGCAAGCGGTGCCGGTGGACAGCATGTAAATAAAACATCTTCGGCGGTAAGGCTCACACATATCCCTACTGGTATAGTCGTTGCATGTCAGAATGAAAGAAGCCAGCACCAAAATAGAGAAATGGCAATGAAAATGCTTAAGTCAAAACTTGTGGAAATAAAGGAGCGTGAACATCTGGATAAAATTGAAGACATAAAGGGAGTACAGAAGGAAATTACATGGGGTTCCCAGATTAGATCATATATATTTATGCCATACACACTAGTGAAGGATCACAGAACTGGATTTGAGGTGGGAAATGTGCAGTCTGTGATTGATGGTGATCTAGATGGTTTTATGAATGCTTATCTTAAAAATTCCGTGAAGGGATAATCAAAAATAGTTGTTGCGTGTTGTTAGAGAAAGCGAGTATAGTGGACGGGACTTTTTTAATGGTACTGCCTCAGTTTTTTGGGTATTGACATGAATTTGATTATAGTGTATATTCTTTTTGCTGGCTTTTATTTTATGGAGATGTACCCAAGTGGCTGAAGGGTTCGGATTCGAAATCCGATAGGTCAAGTGTAGCTTGGCGCGAGGGTTCAAATCCCCCCATCTCCGCCATTCCGAAAGGAAAATTTAGATACAATGCATATTTTATATAACGATTACTGCTGAATTTTTAGAGTAATCGTTACAATTTTTTGTCTATGGGTGCATTTTCAAAAAATAAAAAGCTATAATCGTTACATAAAAAGAGTAATCGTTACAAATTTGCACCCACGCAATATTTTAATGGTAGGATTTTTATTTTTTATGTGAAGTACCAACGCCCATCCTCAATGACTATTTGGTCTTCGCTATTGAGAAATTTTACAACAATATATGGCTCATTTTCGTTTATGACAGCACGAACGGTAAACTCTTCGGTACATGAGTCGTAATAAGAGACGGCATCGTGATGAGTACATTCAGGATCATCTACAATACACATATCCAGTACAACTTTACAATTGCCGTCGCTATCTTGAGTTTCTTGATCATAGAATACTTTGCTATAGTTGCTATCACCTTGGGTAGCTTTTTTAAATTCAAAGATTCCGCCTTTTGTTAGCTCGGCTAATTCATTGAGCATACTTACAAGTTTGATAGTTTCAACGTTAATCATCTTATCTCTCCTGATATTTTCAATTATCATTTTTAAAACATATTCTGGTGCTTTAGCAATTCCTTGTTCCCAGTTTCGAAGGGTTCCTAAAGGAATACTAAAATGGTTCGCAAATTGTTGCTGGGACATATTGGTGAGGTTTCTAAATTTTTTTATTTCTATCTCCATATAGTCACCTCTTTATCAGTACACAGATTACATACTGGCGGATATATCGTACACAAATTGCGTACTAATGTCAAGGGTGTTTTTAGAAGTTTGTAGAATTTATAAATCGTTACAAATTTGCACCCATACCAGAAACAAAGCAAAACGATAGATGATAATCTTAAAAGTTGATTTTTTCAGTAAGTGAAGTCCCCTCGGCTCCAATTAGAGCCATCATTTGAATTTCTAATTTCTAAATACTTTATTAAATATATTACCAATCCATGAGCGGGTTTTTACTGTAACTGGATTACTTGAGAGACCTGCTATATGATCATCAGTAGCCTTGAATCGTGCAATAAACGTATATTTTGTACTACCTCGTAAATTTTTAAACTCAGATGATTGCTGCCAAGTTTTTCCGTTATCGATTGAAAACTCTAACTGATTATTATTTTCAAATATTATTTCATGATTTGTTTTCTTTTTAACTTTTAATTCTTTAGGAGCAGCAGGTGCGGAATCTTTCGTAGATATTTTTAAAACAGGGCTTATTTTGCTGGCACATCTTGACTCATTATCCTTGAATCTATGGACAAAACTATACTCAGTTTTAGGTGAAAGATTTGTAAATTCTGCGGAGTCTTGCCAGGTATTGCCTCCATCTTTTGAAAATTCTATACCATAGGTTTCACCTGAAATCTCAAATTTGATTGATTTTTCTCCTCTTATAACGTTATCCGGACTTATCTTTTGGGGCGGTTCTGCCGGATTCATATTTTTTAAAACCTTAATATTTATAGTTCCTGTTTTAGTTTCATAATTAGGATTATCTGGAGTAAATACAATTTTAAGTTGACGATCTCCAACTTTCAACTCAGTATTTTCGCAGTTTAGTAGCTTAAACTTACCTGAAACCTTAGTTTTACCGTTTCCAAGTCGTATATCTTCTATATTATCCCCATATTTTACATTTGCTGTGGGCTCTGCCCATTTTTCAACCCCAGGATCCGCTTTTTTAATATTAATTTTTAAATCGATTTCGCTTCTATCATGATAAAATTTTGTTCCCGCCTCCTGTGAGCTGAAGCTGGCCTTGTACGTGGACTTTGAAACAGAGGGAACCTCATTCTCATCAATCCAGTGCCAACCCAAAGGTAATTCTATATCCTTAAGAGTTCTTTTCTCATTATAGATTATATCAGATATTGATAATTTCGGTTCCGCTTTATCAATGTTGATAATGAGCGTTTCATTGTTATTATTATAATTGTTGTTTCCGGGGTGGGTCGCAACAAATTTAAATTCGCCTATATTGTCTAAAGGGACATTTGGAGTTTCCCAAAGCCAACCCTCTGGAAGAGGAAGGTCATTAAGGATCATTCCAGGTTTGTACTTTATTTGAAGTCTTTTGTCATTAAGTTTGGGTATCACTTTATTTACAATAATTTGTGCTGTTATGCTCACAGTTTTATAATTATTGTAATCATACGGCGTAAATACGATAGATCTCATATGAGTTCCTGCGTTAAGAACTTCTCCTGGATTGAGCCAGCTGGCAGTTCCAGGCACATTTGTGTTAAAATTTGAAATAATAGAGGAGCTTAAAGACTGACCATAAGTTATCGATGAAACTGATGGATATGAGGTTATTTTTACAGGAGCTTTCTCTACATATACAGGTACGTCTATAAAAATGCCATTATAATTTGAACTATCGTACGGAGTAAATGCAACCTTGTATTTTTTCTCTCCTGCATTCGGAGTAATTGAAGAGTCTTTCCATTCAAATTTGCCCGCTACATTCGCTGAACCTCCCGACAATTTTGAGTCTGAAAGCTTTTGACCATATGTAATACTTGAAGCCGTAGGAAAAGAGTTTATCTTCGGATTCCCTTGTAAAACTTTGAAATAAATTGTTTCCGTGGCTTTTGTATAATTTTTTGTATCTCTCGGTACGAATTGACAAACATAACTAACTTCCCCGATAGTGTGCAGTTTTTCGTTTGCAATAGTCGGAAACCATGAAAAACTACCAGGCACATTAGCTGAACCTCCAGAAAGCTTTGAGTCTCCAACAGTTTGCCCGACAGTAATATTTG
>CASPLG010000014.1 GCA_949422855.1 uncultured Eubacteriales bacterium
TCTTATCACAACGCCCTCCGCTTTGTCAACCACTTTTTTATATTTTATGGTTTTTAATATTTATTTTTAAATTTATTCATGTTTTTTGGGAATATATGTAATGAAAATACTTGTAATAATAATTTTATGATTACGTCCTCACTTGTAACCAATAGTTTATGTGAAATACCATTGTAAATATTCGATTTGCAGTGTATACTGAATTCTGAAGATTCGTGTGTAGAACAGATTGGAGAACCTCAATGAGTAATAAACTTGTAAGATATGCAGAAATTACAGAAAAAATGCCTCGTGAGTCCATACTTATACAAGGTAACGGCTGTGTATGGAAAAAGTGCGTGTTTTGCGATTATTATCTGGATGTCAGTGACAGTCCTTTTGACGTTAATATGCCTGCTATAAGCTCTATAACTGGAAAATTCGGTGTGCTTGACGTAAGCAATTCCGGATCAGCTATGGAAATAGACGGCAAAACCCTGCATGCCCTTGCAAAAAAAGTGGACGAAAAAAATATACACACTATATGGTTTGAAGCCCGTTGGAATTATAGGTACGAACTCGACGAATTTAGAAAAAATTTCCCTCACTCCACCGTGAAATTTCGCACAGGAGCAGAGACCTTTAACCCCAAGCTTAGAAAAAAATGGAAAAAAGGGATTCCTGACAGCGTAACAGCCTATGATATCTCAAAATTCTACAACGGGGTAAGTTTAATGGTAGGACTGGACGGACAAACTATTGACGACGTATGCAAAGATATTGAAATGGCAGATGAACTGTTTGAATATTTCAGTTTAAATGTGTTTACTCCCAATACCACCAACCAACTCCCAAACAAGAATTTGATAGATAATTTTATATCAAATGTTTACCCTGCTCTGAAGGAAAATCCAAAGGCTGATGTTTTGCTGGCAAATACCGATTGGGGAATTGGCTAAAAATATATGAGGTGATACATATTTTAAAATTCATATTAGGACGAGCAGGTACCGGAAAAACAAAGTGCATACAAGATATCCTGAAGCGGCAAATAAAATTAGGAAATAGGAAATTTATATATATCGTGCCGGAACAAAATTCTTTCGAGACGGAAAAAAATCTTTTGAATATTCTAGGCGAAAAGAATTTTAGACTTGTAAATGTCTTGACCTTTGATAGAATGAGTGATTTTATATTCAGAAAAATCGGCGGCAATTTCCGTGACAAGCTCACTGACAGTGCAAGAAATATGTTTATGAGCATGGCAATAGAAAAGGCTGAACCTGAATTAAAATTATATAAAAAGAGCATCGACGATATAGAAATGGTAAGCATGATGGTAGATACTTTAAAAGAAATGAAAATCTGCTCGCTGTCTTATGAGGACATAAAAAAAGGTTGTGATAGATTAGAAGAAGGCATATTAAAACAAAAATTAGGAGAAATCTCATGTATATTGAAATTCTACGAGGAATTAACAAGAGAAGAGTTTTCCGACCCACTAGATGCCTTGACAAAATTACTCCATATACTTAAGAAAACTAAACTGTTAAAAGACTATACCCTATTTGTGGATTCTTTTTATGCTTTTCCCGTTCAAAGACTAAACTTACTACAAGAAATCATATCTCAGTGCAAAGATACATTTATTACATTTTGCACCGACCAAAAATCAGCCCTATTCTCCAACATAAACAATGTTTTAAAGAAGATAGCATCAGTGGCTAGGACAAACTCTATTGAGGTAAGTGAATGCCTTTTACCCGATGGCAGCAAAAGATTTAAGCATAACGATTTAAAACATCTGGAAAAAAATATTTTCGCTCCTGCAAAAGAAACGTTTGCGCCTACACCTGAGAATATACTCCTGTATGACGCTTCTGACGTGTATGATGAATGTGAATTTTTAGCGAGGACTATTAGAAAAAGGGTGATACAAGACGGCTTTAGGTACCGTGATTTTGCCGTCATTACCGGCAGCATCGAGAAATATGCCGAGAAAATAGAAAATTGTTTTTCTAAATATGATATTCCCTACTTTATGAACCATCCACAAAAAATCGAAAACAAAGCATTGCTCTGTACCGTTTTTTCCGCATTTGACGTAGCAATTTCAAATTTTGAGTCGGAAAATATATTTAGATACCTAAAACCGGGTCTAGTCGGTCTCGACACAGAAGACATAGCTATCTTGGAAAACTATGCCTTTCTCTGGGGAATAAGCGGTGATTCGTGGACAAAACCTTTCACTATGTCCCCTGAGGGATTCGGGTTCAGTAAAAACCGTTCAGACAGAGAAAACCTCCAAAAAATAGAGGGAATAAGAGTTAAAGTTATTACTCCCTTAGTTAATTTTCGCCAAAATATCACTAGAAAAAACGGGTACGAAATATCCCGGGCGGTTTATGAACTGTTAGAAGATATAAATATACAAGAAAATATACGCAGTTTTTGCAAAAGCTCATCTGATATTCTTGACTTATTAAATGCGGAGGAGCAGGGGCGTCTCTGGAATATACTAATGAACTCACTGGACCAAACTGCTAATATCTTAAAGGATATAAAAATAAATCCTAAAAGATTTAAAAAACTCTTGAAAATTGTAGTACAGTCCGAGAATATGTCATTTATACCCCAAGGTTCGGATGAAGTGACTATAAACTCCGTGGACAGACGAGAAATATCAGAGTATAAAATCTTATTTATAATAGGTGCCCAGGAAGGAGAATTTCCTCAAACATCTGTCAAAATGGGGGTTTTTAATGATAACGAAAAAAAGATGCTCTCCTCAGTAGGCATGGAATTATTCGATGATTTCGAAACCATCTACGACAAAGAAAGATTTATTACGTATTGGGCACTGTCCTCAGCGTCAGAAAAACTCTACGTCAGCTGGGCATCTTCGACAATATCGGGAGAATTTATGTTTCCCTCCGAGATTGTCCGGGAAATAAAATCCATTTTTCCAGAAATTAAAATCCTCGACAAATACTCTATTCCCCTAAACGATTGGCTGTGGGCTGAAAAACCGTCCTTTGAGATTTGTGCAAAAAATTGGAACAGCAAAAATGATATATCATTATCGTTGAAAAAATATTTTTTCTCCCAGGAAAAATATACACATAAAATCAACTCAATAAACAGAATTATAAACAAGCAAGAAATGAATTTTAACAATCCCATTAAAGCACAAAATTTATTCGGAAAAATCATTAGGATGTCAGCATCCCAAATAGAAAAGTTTTACTCGTGTAAGTTTCAGTATTTTTGCCGTTACGGATTAAATGCCAAAGAGCGAAAAAGAGCTAAGTTTAATCTCTTGGAATATGGTACACTTATTCACTTTGTTTTGGAGAAAATATTGAATGGGGTTATCAAGTGTGATAGTTTAGATTCCGATCAAACACAAATTAACGAAAAAATAAAAACTGTAATGAATGAGTATATAGAAAATTATATGGGCGGCTGGGAAAATAAATCCTCCCGATTCAAATATTTATTTTTGAGGTGCAGCCAAACTCTGGAATTTCTTGTAAAAAGGCTTTTTGATGAATTTAAGGCTAGTTCGTTCCGCCCCGTCGATTGCGAGCTGAGCATATCCGAAAGAGGAGATATAAAACCGCTAAAACTTTCCTTACCTGACGGCGGGAGCGTTGTTATTGAGGGAAAAGTTGATAGAGTAGACGTTATGGGTTCTGGCGGAAAAAGTTATGTGAGAGTCATCGATTACAAAACCGGCAGCAAAAAATTTAAACTCGCCGACGTCATTTACGGGCTTAATATGCAAATGCTTTTTTATTTGGCCGCAATCGACAAAAATGGTCAGTCGAGATATGGAAATATCGTTCCTTCGGGGATACTTTATATGCCGGCAGTCAGACCTTATGTTAAATTGGAAAACGAGGAAAATAAGGAGGATTTTGAGAGAAAAATATATGAGAAAACCCGGATGAACGGTTTAATCCTTGGCAATATGGAAGTCATACGCGGCATGGAAAACGAGGCAGGTGGACTATTTATACCCGTATCGGTAAAAGACGGGATTATAAATGGAGATGAAAGTTTTGTAAATTCACAGCAAATGCAAATAATCATGAGATATGCAGAATCAATGGCTGTTCAGATGGGGGAAAATCTACATAGTGGTAAAATATCTATTGACCCTATACGAAACGAAAATATAAAATCCTGTGACTGGTGCCCTTATGGTGCAGTTTGCTGTCGAGAGGACGAGGACTGCTTTGAAATTTCCAATAAGTCGAGTAAAGCTGAGCTAATACAGGAAATGCAAAAGAAATTAGGTGACAAAAATATTGAGTAAACGTATTTGGACACAAGACCAAGAAAAAGCAATAAGTATTTCGAAAAGGACTGTACTGGTATCAGCAGCGGCAGGCTCCGGAAAGACCGCCTCATTATCAGAACGTGTTATCAGAAAAATAACCTCAAAAGAAAATCCTTCAGACGTTGATAGGCTTCTAATTGTTACATTTACAAATGCAGCAGCCTCCGAAATGAAAGAAAGAATTTCGAAATCCCTTTCTGAACTGGCAAAAATACACCCCTACGACCGCAACTTAAAACGTCAGCAATTCCTTTTGAAGCATGCCAATATATGTACTATACACAGTTTTTGCAACAACGTAGTACGTGATAATTTTTATAAACTTAAAATATCCCCTAATTTCAGAATTGCAGATGAAAATGAAATCTCTATCATCCAGGAAAATGCCATGGAGAAAACATTGGGCGAGTTTTACGACAAGGAAGATGTGGATTTTTTTAAGGTCGTTGAACTCTTTAGCAATGAAAAAGACGATTCTTCGTTTATTGATATAATTCACTCTGTTTATGATTTTGTACAGTCATGCCCTTTCCCGGATGCTTGGTTCAAAGAAAAGAAAAAGTTGTACTCAGAAAAAATAAACATCTCAGATACCGTGTGGGGAAAAACTCTTATTAGGTATGTTTATGATACTGTTTCGTGTTGTGAGTCTCTACTGCAAAAAGCACTTCACTTGGTAGACGGTGATGAAAATTTGAAGGAGTTTTACTCTGATGCACTATCAGAGGAACTCTCAGCAATCGGCTTTATTAAGTCTTCTCTTAAACAGTCATGGGATAGTATTATTTATTCACTGAAAAAGTTCAAAAAGGGACACAGAAAACGAATCCCAAAAGAAATGCAGAATGACATTTATATTTACAAGGTGGAAAGTGTAAGAGATTATGTGAAAAAATCAATCGATAAACTTAAAAAATGTTTTGCTTTCCAGGAGTCAATATGCAGGTGTGATATAGAGAATATTTCTCTGATTGTAAGTAAACTCTTTGAAGTCACAAACTGTTTTATCCGAGAAATGGACAAAATTAAACAGGAAAAAAATATAGCTGAATTTAGCGATTTGGAACACTGGATGATAAAACTGCTCGTTGAGAAAACAGAAAATGGAAAAAATGTGAAGAGCGATACAGCTAAAGATATTTCTGCTCGTTTTGATGAGATAATGATAGATGAATACCAAGACACAAACGAAACACAAGATTTAATATTTAAAATGATATCTCAGAATGAAAGAAATTTGTTCATGGTTGGAGATGTGAAACAAAGCATCTATGGTTTCAGACAGGCAAAACCTGAAATTTTTTTGAATAAAAAAAATCAGTACGAACTATATGATAGTACAGAAAAAAACTCCCGGCCCTGTAAGATTATTTTGGCAAAAAACTTCAGAAGTCGCAGCGGCATAATAGATACAGTCAATTTTATTTTTAATGAGCTTATGAGCAAAGAATCCTGCGGTATAGATTATGGTTCCGAAGAAGCGCTGACCTCTGCAGCTCAATATGAAAAGAAAAACGAACCCGAAACAGTCCTGGAGATAATTGAAACACAGACCGGAGATGATAATGATACGGTCGAAGCTGCTAGAATTGCCGAAATTATATCTAAAATGGTCTCTGAAAAATATATGGTTAAAGACGGCGATGCTCAAAGACCTGTAACATATCGAGATTTCTGTATCCTCCTCAGAAGTGCTAATAAACATGCTAACGCCTATGTCAAAGAATTGAACAATCAGGGAATACCGGCGTGGTCCGATGCGACCGGAAAATTTTTCGGTACAGCAGAAATCTCAGTTATCCTGTCACTGCTGCGTGTGGTAGACAACCCCATGCAGGATATATCACTGTTAGCGGTTCTTGTAAGCCCTATGTTTGGTTTTACTCCTGACGATTTAAGCGACATAAGACTAAAAATGAAGGACGTCCCTTTGTATCTAGCCCTAAAAGCACAGTCTTGTGCCAATGACCTAAGGTGCAGAGAATTTATACAGAAAATAGATAACTACAGAAAACTATGTTCCACCCTTTCTGTAGAAAAACTTATAAACTATATTTACGACGATACAGGATATATTTCAGTTGTACTGGCAATGAAAAACGGAGAAATACGCCTCGCGAACCTCAGACTTCTTGCCGAATATGCCGGCAAATATGATGGAACAGCTTATAACGGTTTATCCGGTTTCATAGGTTTTATCGATAAGCTGCAAGAAAAGAAATCTGACTTATCCCCTGCATCAACAGTCTCAGAAATGTCCAATGTCGTCAGAGTTATGAGCATACATCGCTCTAAAGGTCTGGAATTTCCCGTATGTATCATTGCAAGGTGCTCCGGGAAATTTAACAAAACTAACAAAAAAGATATTTTATTGCACCCGGAATTGGGAGCCGGCATAAAACTAAAAGATGAAACGGGTTATATAAAATACTCCAATTTTGTTAACAATGCTGTGAGCATAGAAATTGAAAAGGAGGAAATAGAGGAAGAACTACGAGTGCTGTATGTGGCATGCACAAGGGCAAAAGAAAAGTTAATTTTTTTGCTCTCCGTCAAAAACTTGGAGAAAACTATAGATAATAATATATCCGCTATTTTTAAAGACGATAAAATCCCCCCTTACATAATAAGAAACGCAAACAGCTTCACCGACTGGATTTTAAATTGCTTATTTTTAAGTCGGCAAAGCGAAAAATTATATGAATATATAGGCATCTCTGATCCGTTTGGTATTTTAAGTGACAAATTAAACGAATGGGAAATAAACATAACAAAAGCTTTTGACAAAAGTCAGTGCGTCCCGGAAACAAATACCGTATCTGACAATGCCATGAAACTGCCTGCTGAAATAATGAAACGCTTTGATTATAAATACCCCTACTCGGAAGCAAACGGAATCCCTGCCAAAATATCTGCATCTAAACTGGCACAAGAAGAATCTTGGAGGAACTATATTGCTGTTTCACGTCCGCAGTTTATGTCCGATTTGTCCGTTTCGCCCGCTGAGAGAGGCACGGCTTTCCACGAATTCCTTCACTTCGCAGATTATTCTTCGTCTCTAAAAGATATTGACTCTCAGATAAATTACTTGAAAGAGAAGGGATTTCTAACATCAAAACAGGCAGAAATATTAGACAAAAAGCATATTTATGCCTTCCTAAGAGGTGAGCTGGGTAATCGTATTATTAAAAGTAGCCACGTAATGAGAGAATACAGATTTACAGTCAGGATTCCCTCGAGTGGCATAGGCAGCGGGAAAAGCATAGGGGATGAAAAAATAATTGTACAGGGAGCTATAGATTGTGTGTTTAAAGAAAACGATGGATATGTCATTGTGGATTATAAGACAGATAGGATAAAAAATCTTAGTATATTAGTTCAAAAATACTCGAAACAGCTTAATATTTACAAATATGCATTTGAAACGTGCGAAGAGGTTAAAGTTAAGGAACTGCTTATTTATTCGTTGCACGTGGGCGATTTTATAAGATGCCCTATGCAAAATTTTATCTAAAATCTGTCTTTTTAGATTCCATCCCCTATGTCACTTGATGTCAAAGGTGTGAACATTTCTTTATTGTCATCAGGAGCACTTAATTGCCTTTCTTTCTCTTCCTTCTCCCTTCTGAACAGTGTAAACAATTCCGATTGACTGTCTAATATTTTTTTCCCTCTGCGGTCCACACGGTGATATTCACCATTGCTGTCCTGAATTCTCGCATTCTTATTGTCGCTGAGGATTATATCTAGTATTTCCATGGTTTTCTCCTTTAATTGTTCGTCGTCTATCGGAAACAAAGCTTCCACACGCTTATCAAGATTCCTCAACATTAGATCTGCACTTCCCATGTATATTTTAGGATTTCCCCCATTTTCAAAGTAAAATATCCTGCTATGCTCAAGAAACCTCCCTATGATACTTTTTACCGATATATTTTCACTATATCCTTTCACGCCGGGGATTAAACAGCATATACCCCTAACAATAAACTTGATATTCACACCTGCGTCAGAGGCTTTATACAGCTCCTCTATAATTTTAACATCCGCCAAAGCATTAACTTTTATAATTATACCGCTGGGTCGTCCCAGTTTTGCATTCTCAGCCTCGTTTTTTATCATCTCTTCAAAGAAATTCCTCATGGACAGCGGTGCTAAAACTAATTTTTGGTATTCAGGGGCTTTTGAGTATCCTGTAAGAGAATTAAATAAAGAAGAAACATCCATCCCAAATTTTTCTTTGCATGTAAACATTCCTATATCAGTATATATCCTAGCGGTAGTATCATTGTAGTTACCTGTACCTAAATGTATATATCTTCTGATACAATCTTCTTCTTTCCTCACAACCAGCAAAACTTTGCAATGTGTTTTCAGCCCCGCTACACCGTATATTACATGGCATCCTGCCTTCTCTAATTTTTTAGCCCACCCGATATTATTCTCTTCATCAAATCTAGCCCTTAATTCAACAAGCACAGTAACCTGCTTTCCATTTTCGGCAGCCTTTATAAGAGCCGCTATTATCGGAGAATTACCGCTAACCCTATACAAAACCTGCTTTATCGCCAAAACATTCTCGTCTTCCGCCGCAGCTTGGACAAACTTTACAACCCAATCAAAATTCTCAAATGGATTGCATACCATTCTATCCTTTTCACGTATGGCCTCAAAAATATCATCATACCCCGTAAAATCTGCCGGAGGGCTTACCTGGTCTAACGGGCTGAATTTTAACCTGCTGTCCCATTTTTCATTGTAGAACTTGGCAAGAAATGTCAAATCTACAGGTCCATTGACTTCGTATATCTCTTTCTTGCTCACGTCAAGAATCTTTGTGAGAAATTTTTTTATGTTTTTATGCGTCTTTTCCCCTATCTCCAGACGGACTAAATTACCACGTTTTCTCTTTTTGATTGATTTTTCTATGGCTGTCATTAAATTCTCTGCATCTTCGTCTATTTCTAAATCAGAATTTCTTGTTATCCTAAATGTACAGCTCGACTTTATATTGTGAAGCTCAAACAACTTAGGAAGTTCTCCTATGATTATATTCTCAAGAAGTATATAAGTTCTTCCGGAGTTGCTCGGAACCTCTAAATATCTTGGCAATATAGAAGGCACCTGGACTATTCCAAAGTATACTTCATCATCTTTTTCCAATTCTATTGCGATGTTAAGGCTTCTACTAGACAATATGGGGAAAGGTCGGCTGGTATCTACTGCAAGTGGGGTTAATACCGGGAAAATTATCTTCTCAAAATAATCTTCTACCCATTTCATTTGCTCTAAATCTAAATCATCCCATTTAATAAATTTCGTTCCGGTTTTCTCCAGAGCCGGTAAAATGGATTTAAAATAACATGAATATTGCTTAGCGAAAAATTTATGTATTTTTTCCGACAAAATATCCAATAAATGTTTTGGTTTTAGTCCAGATGCATCTTTTTCGTCCGGCTTAGATATCTTTTTAGCCATGACTCCTGCAACTCTCACCATAAAAAACTCATCCAAATTTGAGGCTGTTATAGAAAGAAATTTTATTCTCTCCATAATAGGATTATTTCTATCCATCGCTTCTTCTAAAACTCTCATATTAAAATCCAGCCAACTGAGCTCTCTGTTATTAAACGGCATATCATCCTTATCAAATTTATCATTTCCCATTATAAAGCTCCTCCCTTTTTATATAATAAAAATACTAAAATGACATTCTTTTGGGTTTTACAGTTAATTTTATATTAATTCCAAAAATTTGGTTAAAAAGCTCCTTATTCTGATTAAATGCCCACTTCTCTAAAACCATATTTGAATCACTTTCTACAATGACGCTCACATCTTTCCCTTTAATACTTACCTTTAAATTTTCAACTTTCTGAGCATGTGCCCTGTCAAGTGAATTTGCTATCCGTAATAAAACCGTTAATTTTGCAACTGTTAGCTTATCTTCGCCGTAAATATTAAGCATCAATATTTTGTCCAAATCTAAAAACTCTTGTACCGATAAATATGATACAAACTCTATTATTCTATTTTCTTGTTTGTTCATTCCATATACTGTCAACATATTATCCGGACAATTTTTTATTCCGGCAGAATTTTGGCAGTCGTGCAAGTAGCAGCAAATTTCTAATAGTGTTCTATTTTTACTATTAAGACCGTGAAATTTTTTTAGCCTGTCAAACATTCTGTTAGCTATTTTTCTTACTAATTCGCAATGGTTTATATCACATTTTTCACGCTGTGCAATCATCTTGGCACACGATACTGAGTTTTCCTTAACATGCGACCTATAAATATTGTCCTTATTAGAGCAAAGTATATTAGATATCGCACAATCCCACAGCTCTATCTTTGGGGTAATCACATACTTAGCATTCACTAGGTTCAATAAGTTAACATATATGGCAAGAGTGCCATAAATTAATTTAGATTCTCTTTGTGATATACCAAATTTGCTTTCCAATTTTTCCGCGGTAAAACTGTTTAACATGGAATAAAGGCTAAATACCTTCTCACTCTGTACACGATATATACCGTTTATTTGGTCTGCGTCCAGAATGTTATTTAATATATGAACATCGCTGCCTAAAATAATTATGTTATTTATTGAGTATCCTATAAAGTCTTCTTTTAATCTGCCTATAGACTGCCATAAATATTCATCCATGAGTGTATTTATATTGTCTTTCCGATCTATAATCTCCCTAAATATGTCATATATTCTCACGCATCCTATTTGCAAGTTACACCAAAATGAAATTAGTCCCTCGAAATAAAGTGCAATACCTATACTTGCTGTGCCAATATATACCATTAAAGTACTTTTGAGATACTCTTCTTTCATCCCTAAGCTTTTAATTAAACTTTCTGCTTCACAAAAGACTTGTGATTTTTGATAGTTGCTATCCAATACGTCTACATCTATGCCGTTTTGAGTCTTTAGTTGATCGAGAACAAATTCATAATTTTTAGCTTCTCTGACAGCTGTTGTAGCTATTACCCTACATTTGCTAATCTTGTATTCCTTTAACAAACGTGCAAAACTCTTCATTATGTTAGAAATTTCGCTGACGGTTTTAGAGCTGATAATACCCGTTGTAAAAACGTCATGCCCTATATTTATGGGATATTCTAATCTCTCTAAATCAGAAATCTTTCCCCCATACATTTGAGAGATTCTCATCCTCACAATATCAGAGCTGATATCTACAACAGCTGCTATTTCGTTATTTTTTCTTGCACACAAGCAACTCCCCCTCTTTCTAAGTTGCAAAATATTATATAAAATATACATCACAACTTCCAAAATTATAATAATTATACATTATAAAGACTTAGATTGCAATATATTAATTGTATCTATAAAATATTTAGGTAAATTGCTGAATATCTCGATATATTTTTCACTTCTTGGATGTACAAATCCTATCGTTTTAGCATGCAAACATTGTCCCTTCAATAGTTTTATCTTATTTTTAGGGCCATATACTTCATCCCCGACCAAAGGATGACCTATATAAGACATATGTACTCTTATTTGGTGTGTTCGTCCTGTTTCTAAAATTAGCTTTATTTTAGTAAAACCCGTGTACCTCTTCTGTACTTCAAAATGTGTAATTGCTCGCCTTGAGTTTTTATACACCACTGCCATTTTTTTTCTATCCTTAGGGTGACGTCCTATTGGCAAATCTATTTTCCCCACGTCTTCCTTTATGTTTCCATAAACTATTGCTTCATATTCCCTCTTAAAAGAATGTACTTTTATTTGTTCCGCCAACATTCTATGAGAAAAATCGTTTTTTGCCACTATTAAAAGTCCACTTGTGTCTTTATCTATCCTATGGACTATCCCCGGACGAATTACCCCGTTTATGCCCGATAAAGAGCTGCCACAATGATAGAGTAAAGCATTTACAAGTGTACCCTCATAGTTCCCCGGTGCAGGATGTACAACCATTCCTTTAGGCTTATTTACAACCAGTAAATCGTCATCTTCATACATTATGTCCAGAGGAACATCTTCAGGTTTAATGTCCAAGCTCGCCGCCGGTACAATACTGATTTCAACCGATTCCCCATCTTTTACTTTATAATTTTTATCTTTAATATCTCCGTCAACTTTGATAAACCCGCCGGAAATTAACTTTTGAACTGCCGAGCGTGTATATTCCGGCAAAAATGTACAAATGGCTTTGTCAAGTCTGCTCCCCGACAAAGAACCATCAACCTTTTTATTTATAATCTCCATCTTTGGTTAATTCACACCTTTTCATTTTTTGTTTCCCGATATATGAAAACTATATAAAATATTAGTCCTGAGACCCCAAACGTTATACAGTAATCCGCAAAATTACAAACCGGCTCGAAAAACGACAGCTTTATATAATCTATTACGTATCCATATATCAGTCTGTCAAGCAAGTTGCCTGCCCCTCCACCAATTATCAATGACAGAAAAAACAATATAATTTTATTGTAATTATATTTGCTAAAAATCCACACTGCTAAAAGTACAAGAAAGATAGCATTTACAATAATTAAAAATATCCTATTTTGGTTAAATATTCCAAATGCCGCTCCGGTATTTTCGGTATATACTATTTCAACCATTCCATTTAAAAATTTGTAGCTTCCATTGCCCTTTATGTTTAGTAAAACCATGCGTTTGATAAAAAAGTCAGCCAGAGTCACCAAACATGCATATACTATACACTTAAATTTGCATTTTATATTTATCACCCCAATATAAATTAGCAATGACGCACCTGTAAGATACGTCATCACATAAATATCAATTTAAACCTAGTCCTGTTTCATAACCTCTATACATCTCTTACATAATTCAGGATTTTCACTGTCCTGGCCAACTGTATCGCTATAACTCCAACATCTTTGGCATTTAACTCCGTCAGCGTGCTCTACCCTAACCGTCATGTCTACAAAGCCATCAACCTTGGTGTCTCCCTCTCCTTCAGAAAGAATCTCTACATCCGACACAATTAGTACGGATTTTAAGGTATCAGCAAGTTTTTTCAGAAAATTATACGTATCTCCCTTACAATACACGCTAACCTTTGCATCTAAAGAAGAACCTATAACCTTATTTTTTCTGGCAGTCTCTAACGCTTTTTTCAGTTCATCCCTTATCGTATGAATTTCTTCCCACTGTCTCATAAACCCATCGCTAACATTCACAGGAATCTTTCCCGGCATATCGTTTAAAATTATATTCTCTTTGTCATCACCGTCAATGTGGGGCATATATTTCCAAATTTCTTGAGTGGTGAATGGCAAAATCGGTGACAAAAGTTTCGCAAGAGCATCGACTATCAAATAAATACAAGTTTGTGCACAGCGTCTTTCACTGCTCTCCTGTGAGTAGACATAAAGCCTGTCTTTTAACACGTCCAAGTAGAAATTTGACATATCAACTATACAAAACTTATGAATTGCATGGTAAATACTATGAAATTCCAACTCTTCATACGCAGCCTTCGATTTATCAATTAGCTCGTTTAACTTTATGATTGCCCACTTATCTATGTCACTAATCTCCGATAAATTGGACATATCCTTATTTGGATCAAAATCGTACAGATTTCCTATTATGTATCTTGCCGTATTTCTGATTTTTCTATAAGATTCACTGAGCTGTTTAAGCATGTCATGTGAAATTTTTACATCAGAGTGGTAATCAGAAGAAGCTACCCACAATCTTAACACATCTGCACCATATTTTTCCACCACATCACTTGGTGAAACACCATTTCCCTGCGATTTAGACTGTTTTTTGCCCTCTTCATCCACTACCCAGCCATGTGTGGCAACGGCTCTATACGGTGTATGTCCAAATGCTGCAACGCCCGTTATTAAAGACGACTGAAACCATCCTCTATACTGATCCGACCCCTCAAGATATAAATCAGCCGGCCATTTCAAGCCATTTTTCTCGTTGCACACCGCCGCATGGGACGTCCCTGAATCAAACCAAACATCCATTATATCCTTCTCTTTGATAAATTTTGAACAGCCGCACTCAGGACACTTTACACCTTCCGGCATTAAATCCTCAGCTTTCCTCGTAAACCACGCATCAGACCCCTCCTCACCGAAAATTTTCGCCACGCAGTCCATTACACCTTTATCAATAAGCGCCGTTTCACATTCTTCACAGAAAAATATAGGTATAGGGACTCCCCACTTTCTCTGCCTCGAAATACACCAATCTTTTCTCTCACTTATCATGGAGAATATTCTCTCTCTGCCCCATGCCGGAATCCAATTTACCTTGTCAATTTCTTCAAGTGCCTGATTTTTGAACTTATCTATTGAACAGAACCACTGCTGTGTCGCCCTGAACAGAATAGGATTTTTACATCTCCAACAGTGAGGGTACTGGTGTTTTATACTGCGTGATGCAAAAAGCATACCTTGCTTTTTTAGGTATTGGATTATCTCCTTCCCCGCATCAGAAGTGTTAAGACCGCTAAACTCCCCGGCTTCATCGGTTAAAATTCCTCTTGAATCAACAGGTACCAAAACCGGTATATCTTTATATTTTTGGCATACCTCAAAATCTTCTACACCGTGCCCCGGAGCTGTATGTACGCACCCTGTACCACTGTCAAGCGTAACGTGGTCTCCTAAAATAACAAGAGATGTTCTATCCAAAAATGGATGCTTTACTTTCATGTATTCCAGGTCTTTACCCAAAAATTCCGCCACTACCTCATAATCTTCTATCTGTGCTGCCGACATCGTCTTCTCAACAAGTTCACTCGCTACAACATAAAATTCATTCGCACACCTAACTACACAATATTCAAAATCAGCCCCTAAGCATATTGCTACATTTCCGGGCAAAGTCCACGCAGTAGTCGTCCATATGACAAAATACGTATTTTTTATATCAATCCCTAAAGTCTTGAATTTTCCCATGTCGTCGGAAACCCTGAACTTGACATATATTGACTCACAATCATCATTGGCATATTCTATCTCGGCCTCTGCAAGGGCAGTCTCGCAAGTAGGACACCAATAAACCGGTTTAAGCCCACGGTAAATAGCTCCTTTGTCTGCCATCAATGCAAAAACTTCAATCTGCTTCTTCTCAAATTCCGGCAAAAGAGTTATATACGGATTATCCCAATCTGCCAAAACTCCTAAACGTTTGAACTGCTCACGCTGTTTGTCAACATAAAACATGGCAAACTCACTGCATATCTTTCGCAATTCGACATCTGTTAAATTTTTGGCCTTCTGAATCCCAACCTTATCCCTGGCTTTTAATTCTGTGGGCAAACCGTGCGTATCCCATCCAGGAATAAACGGAGATTTAAATCCAGACATATTTTTGTATCTGACAATTATGTCTTTTAATATCTTGTTCATCGCATGCCCTAAATGTATATCTCCATTAGCGTAAGGAGGCCCATCATGAAGTACATAGATAGGCTTACCGCTATTTTTTTCCATAACTTTGGAATATAAGTCCTCATTTTCCCAATTCTTTAACATCTCGGGTTCTTTATCTGTTAGTCCCGCCCTCATGGGGAAGTCCGTATGAGGCAAATTTAAAGTTTTACTATAGTCTTTGGGCATTAACAAATCTCCTCTTCATCATTTTTTACGTCTAAAAAGCCCCGCGCACAGACCCTTTCCAAATTCATGGCTGCCATTTCTAAACTTTTCGCCGAATTTTAAATTCTTAAGCTTGGCCTTTTTTAAAGAATCTCCGCCTTCACTGAGTACCCCACTGTAAATATCCTCCAAAATATCCGAATCACGCACATCTCCAGCAACTTTATCCGGCTTCACGCTTTCATTCACACTCGGCGATGCTATGTTAATCAGTCCCTCATGCTTATTAGACTCCATAGAATCAAACGAACCGTCACTATTTCCGACTTCAACCACTTGAGTATCCGAGTCAAGATTCTTATCGGTTTTTGTGCCTTTCGGAATTTCTACATTCTCATCGTCTTCTCTGATTTTCTTTACCTCGTCAATCTGCTGCGTGCAAATCTTTATAAGTTCATTCTGAAACTTTTCAAGCCTAATACGTATATCCCATGCTATTTCTTTCTGCCTTGCAACCTCATCTTTAGCATTGCTTACAATCTCATCGGCTTTTCTAGATGCCTCCAAAAGTACGCTCTTTACTTTATTATCAGCATCCAACAATGATGCGTCAGCCAACTTTTGTGCACTAAGCAGTGCATTTCTTATACCGCTTTCTTCTTCTTTGTACTTCGCCAGCTTCCCCTTAAGTTCTTCCATCTGCGCAAGCAACCTCATATTTTCACGCTGTAAATCCTCATAAGACTCCAAAATCTTATCTGCAAAAGAGTCCACTTCAAAAGCCTTGTATCCGCCGAATACAGACTTTCTAAAATTTACATTTTTAATGTCCTCAACCTTAACCAAAAAATCCACATCCCTCTTCAGAAAATAATCTCAAGATATGTATCTAAAAACAAACTCCGCTGTTTTCCAAACCATCCAACACGCTATCTCCGGTTATATCAACATTATAAGGAGTTATCACATAAGTATCCGTCGCAGCCTTTTTGATTTTCCCACCGTTGGCATAAGCAACTCCACTTAAAAAGTCCACTATCCTTCTAGAAGAATCCTTGTTGGCGTTCTCTAAATTCAGCACAATCGTATTCATTTTCAATAATTCATCTGCTATATTTGTCGTGTCATCTCCGAAGCCTTCAGGTTTACACAAAACAACTTGCAACTTATTGGAATGTATATTAATTACTCTGCTGTTTTCTTCCGCATTTCTATGGTTTCTGGCATCGTTATCCCCTTGAACCTCTTCCTCTTGTTGCTCGTCGTCCTCTTCATAATCGTATTCATCGTCAACTGCAGTCCACATCTCTTTGAACTTCCGCATTAATCCTGCCATGTAAAATTACAACTCCTTTTTTGATAGTACTTCTTGTCCGGAATGTATCAACATCCATACTAGTATTATGATTTTTAATCATAAAGATGTCAATAATAATTTTAATTTTTTATCCTAAATCTAGTGATTTTTAAATCATTTTATAAATTTACCGTCGAATAAGTCTTTGCCCTCAGTCACTATGTTGTCTCCCGCTTTTAAGTAGGGTATATCAGTTTCATCATTGGCTTTCTCCGAAGCCACAACATACTCATTGTTTGAATATAGCACATTAATCCTCCTAAAAGATATCACATTTCCACATTTTATATTCACTCCCATAATACCATCTTTGTAACAAACCGCACCCTTTTTAATTTTGTACCCGTAATACTCATTATTTTTGATTACTATGGGACCCTTCCTGAAATTTAAAATCTCCTCATTCATATTGTTGCAGCAAAAAATCACATTCTTTTCACTTTCTCCCGTATCTTTCACGTCATGCACGGTGCAGGCAATATCCTCTGCTCCCTCGGAAACAAAACTTATCTTGCAATCGCCGCCTTTTTTTATCCTCTCAGCATCTTCATTACAAACTCGGCACAATATATACCAGTCCCCGGAATTTATTAACTTACCTATGCAGTCTCTCGGAGTCTGCCCTCCTATATTCTCCACTTTAGTATCACCTATAGCAGAATTTTTCACATCATTATAATCTACACAGGATTCATATCCATCCAAAAAATTAACAAAGCACCCCGCAGATGGCGAATAAATGCACTTCTTTTCCCCCGAAAAAGACTCTTTTAATTCCTTCTCTCTCCCCTTCAGTGATTCGATTCTACCCGAAATGTCTTCATTCTTACCCATAGACATCCTTTTCTCACTCATGATTTTGACAAGCTCATTTTTCCTATCAAACATTCCCGGATAATCGTTTTGTGCCGCATTAATCCTCAATTTCGAGATTTCTTCATTTATCCCCGAGTCTAGCACATCCGGACTTTTTAGGTTCAATGCATCTATCCTGCAAAGGCCATCGAGCATCCGAACTTCCCCGCTTATTTTATCTAATTCGCAGCCCAAAAGAGCATCATGGGAATTATTGTATATTTGTGCTATTACCCCGCCTTTTGAAACTTTCTCTCCATTTGCCAGCTTGTATACTATATACCCACCACCCTGAAAATCCGGTAAAACAGCCTCATCCCTAACAGCAAATCCTGTTGTTTTAATAATATCTTCTTCTAGAGAACATCTGGCTGCTTCTGTTTTAATACCAAGCTCACTTTTTTTGTAATAGTTGTACGCAAAACAGCATATAAAAAAAAATATACAAATTACTATAAAAATGTTTCTTTTTTTAACTGTTACCATTTAATATTTTCTCCTTAATGACTTTTTCAGCGTCCAAAACCATATTTTCAAAAGAATAATATTTGTCTGCATAAAACCAATGAATATCTTTATTTCTTTTAAACCACGTGATTTGCCGTTTTGCGTAATGTCTGGTGTCCCTTTTTAGGTTTTCGACAGCTTCATCTAAACTGCACTGCCCCCTTATATACGGAATAATTTCTTTATAACCTATAGCCTCGTTTGCCGTATCACTTGGCTCTAACTTCAAAATATGCTTGACTTCTTCTACTAAACCGTCCCTAAGCATATTGTCAACACGCCTGTTAATTCTGTCATATAAAACACTTCTATCCTCAAAATTAATCCCGATAAAAACAGCTTCATAAGGCGACTGCATACACAAAGACCTTTTTACTTGTTCTGATATGGGATACCCGTAAGAATAGTAAAATTCAAGAGCCCTTGTAATCCTTTTTATATCATTAGGATGTATCTGCCTAGCAGACATAGGGTCTATATGCTGCAGTTCTGTATAAAGCTTATCTTTCTCACATAATGAGTCTTTATACAGGCTTTCTCTAAGTTCAAGGTTAGGAGTATTTCTTCCAAAATCTACATTTTTTAAAAATGAGTCTATATACAGCCCCGTCCCGCCAACTACAAAAGCAACTTTATTCTTTTCCGTTATCTTTTTTGCACAAATGTGTGCTCTTTTTACATAATCAGCTACACTAAATCTCTCCCTTACGGATATTTCACCGACACAGTAATGTTTAACGGACTCCAGATGCTCTTTATTTGGCTTAGCAGTACAAATATTAAATTCCTCATATATTTGCATCGAGTCAGCAGAGATAATCTCCCCTGATATTCGGCGTGCCAGATTAACAGACAACTCGGTTTTTCCGGACGCCGTCGGTCCGACAATCGCTACAACAGGAATTTTAAATTGAGCCATTTAATATCATGCCCTCCCAAATTGTTTCTCAATATCTTTCTTGCTAAGCTCTATATAAATGGGGCGTCCATGTGGGCAATACATGATGTCCGGATTTTTATCAAGAGAATCCGTCAAAGACAGAATTTCTTCGTTCGAGCTCACCATTCCGCCTTTTATAGCCGACCTGCATGCAATATTATGGTAAAGCCAATCCATGTATTTTGTATCAAGGCTCGCCCTGTTGTCAAGTATGTATCCCGCTATTTCCACTATTGAATCTTCTGCATCAGAAATGCCCAAATATGACGGTATACTTCTTACAATCACGCTTCCCTCTCCAAAGTTTTCAACACCATAGCCCGAATCCGATAATAAATCTAAATTCTCAATTATTGCAGAGTATTCACTCTTATCAAGATATACCACGATAGGCTTTAAAAGTAATTGTGAATCCGTTATTTTATTATCTTTTTTAAGCTTATTGTATATAATTCTTTCGTGGGCCGCATGTTTGTCTATAAAAACTAATTTATCTTCCTCCTGCACTATAATATAGCAGTTAAATACCTCACCCAATATAACTCTTTCTTTTGAAGAAATCGACTTGACGTTGTCCTTCGCTAAATCCTGCTTATCCTTTGGAATTTCATAAATTTCGTTAACAACTACTTTTTCTCCCGCTTTTTTTAAATCTTCTGTATTTTCCTGCACCCCGGCATTCTTACTTTGCGGGAGAAAAGTTTCTTTTATCAAATCTACCCCCGAAACTTTGGATTCTTTATATTCGTGAGTAAATTTTTCCTCCTGCTCTTTACTTTTATATGCGTAATCGGAAAGTCTTAAATCTGTAGACAGACTCTTGCAATTATCTACCTGGAAATTTTCTGTCTTGGGCTTTTTATTGACCTCACAATTTAGCGAAATGAAACTATTTTCTATTTTGATTTTTGAGGGGTCTATTTTGCTACAATTACATTCATCGGCAACGTCCCGTGAGGCACTCTCTTCCTTAAATTCCATTCTTTTTTTTGTTTCATCGCTCAGCAAAGCAGACTTTACTGCATAATACACAGCTCGAAATATCGGTCTTTCATTGATAAACCTAACCTCTGTTTTTGCCGGATGTACATTTACATCCACAGCTGCATAAGAAATATCTATATAAAGCACACAAACAGGGTGTTTTCCAACCATAACAGACCCCTTAAACGCCTCTTCAAGTGCCGTTGATGCAATTTTTATTTTGGCGTACCTGTGGTTTATAAAAAAATTTTGCAAGGTTCTGCTTGCCCTCGCAGATTCCGGTCTGCCCACAAACCCGGACACTTTAATTCCCTCAAGGCTATAATCGACAGGAATCATTTTATCAAAAATTTCTTTTCCATATATTAAATATATACACGATGATAGTTTTCTGTCCCCGGGAGTGCTGACTACCACTTTTCCATCTCTTATGAACCTAATCGCTACTTCCGGATGAGACATAGCGATTTTATCCACTACCGCTGAAACGGCATTTCCCTCTGCAACATCCTTTTTTAGAAACTTCATTCTCGCAGGGGTATTAAAAAATAAATCCCTTACCGTAAATGTCGTCCCCTGAGCCCGCCCGGCATCTTCAAAGAGGACTTCTTCTCCCCCTTCTATGACATATCTTGTACCGATTTTCTCATCTGAGCACAGCGTCACCAGCTCTACCCTGGAAACCGCACAAATGGATGCCAGTGCTTCTCCCCTGAAACCTAAAGTTTTTATCGAATCAAGATCCTCCTGCGAACTTATCTTACTAGTGGCATTTCGCAGAAATGCATTTCTTATGTCTTCTCTGTATATACCGCTCCCGTTATCCGATATTTTGATTAAGCAAACTCCCCCGTGTTTGATTTCTATAGTTATTTTGTCAGCCCCGGCGTCTATAGAATTTTCAAGAAGCTCCTTAACAACAGATGCCGGTCTTTCTACAATCTCCCCGGCTGCTATTAATTCAGCCACACATTTATCAAGCACTCTAACTCTCTTCATATCAAAAAGCCATCCTAACTTTAATAATTAGCCATCTTGACAAGCTGAAACAAAACATTCATCGCCTCTATGGGACTAAGCACGGTAACATCTGTATCTCTCAGTCTCTTTATTATCCGATCATTGATACCCTTTTCTTCTTCTGAGATCTCTTTTGATTCATTATTCGGTTTTTCAGTCACAGATACTCCCTTTTCCCCGGCTTCAATCTCCTTTAAAACTTCCTTCGCCCTGGATATAATCCACTGAGGCAGTCCCGCAAGCTTGGCAACCTCTATACCATAGCTGTCATCGGCTCCACCCGGGACAATCCTACGCAGAAATATTATATCATCACCTTGTTTTTTCACCGCTATACTGTAATTTTTTATCCCCTTACAGTTATCCTTCATCTCGGTAAGCTCATGATAGTGAGTAGCAAACAGGGTTTTAGCCCCTAGTTTGTTTTTGTCCGCTATATATTCAAGTACTGCCCTTGCTATGCTCATACCGTCAAATGTAGATGTGCCCCGCCCTATTTCATCCAAAATAAGCAAACTTCTGTTTGTTGCATTTTCCATAATCTGTGCCACTTCGTTCATCTCAACCATAAAGGTTGACTGCCCGGCAGCCAAATCATCGGAAGCCCCTATTCGTGTAAATATACTGTCCACAATCCCTATTTTTGCACAGCTCACAGGTACAAAGCTTCCCACTTGTGCCATTAATACAATCAGTGCCGTTTGTCTCATGTAAGTCGATTTCCCAGCCATGTTTGGACCGGTTATTACTGCAATCATATTATCTTCATCGTCAAGCAATACATTGTTTGGTACAAACGGAGCATCGGTCAAAATAGCCTCTACTACAGGGTGTCTGCTTTCCTTCAGTACAATTTCACTTCCCATGTTTACTTCCGGCCGCCTAAAATCATTGCTCGCCGCTACATCAGCCAGTGCTCTTAAGACGTCCAGCACCGCTACCAAGCTTGCCGTTGAACTTATCCTGAAAAGCTGCATAGCAATTTTTTTCCTCACATCCTCAAAAACTTCGGACTCAATATGAATACACCTTTCTTTTGCTCCCAATACCCTGCCTTCAATTTCCTTAAGTTCACTTGTAATGTATCTCTCGCAGTTAGCCAATGTCTGCTTTCGTATGTAATGCTCAGGTATGAATTTTTTATAAGAATTAGTGACCTCTATGTAATAACCCATTACTCTGTTATATCCTACCTTAAGCTTCGGGATACCCGTTTTTTGTTTCTCGCCGACCTCAATGGATGTTATTAAATTTTTTCCCCCATCCATATCTTTTCTTACTTCATCGATTTCATCGCTGTATCCGTCCTTTATAACCCCCCCTTCACGTGTCGAAAACGGAGGGTTCTCAACAATGGCTCTTTCAATTAAATTATGTATGTCTTGCAGGTCATCCATATTTTTATAAATATTGCCTAGTATATATGAGCTTTTCCCTTTGAGACAACTCTTTAGCTGCGGCAGTTTTGAGATAGTACAAGAAAGGGCCTTTAAATCCCTGCCGTTTGCCGAGCCATAAGTAACTCTTGTTATAAGCCTCTCTATATCGTGCATCCCTCTGAGCAAATCACAGAGGTTATTTCTCAGCATTACGTCACCGTAAATTTCGTCTATGGCATCCTGACGCCTGCATATCTTCTCACAATTCGTAAGGGGTCTTTCTATCCACGACCTAAGCAAACGCTTTCCCATGGCCGTCTTGGTCTTGTCCAAAACCCACAGAAGCGACCCTCGTTTTTGCTTGTTTCTCATGGTTTCCAAAAGCTCTAGATTCCTTATGGTATTAATATCCAGCCCCATATATTCGGCTTCAGTGTAAAATTCAATTTTATTTATTCTTTCTATCCCGGTTTTTTGGGTCTCCTCTAAATATGATAAAAGTGCACCTATACATCTTACATTTAATTCTTTGCTGTCCATCTCATTGACTTTAAATCTCTCTTCGCCGAAATGCTTTAAAATCCTTTCTTTACAAGCTGTAAGATCAAAATTTTGGACATCCATCAGTTCCATACTACACGAAAGCTTGTCTTTAATAAAAAGCTTAATCGGTTCTAAAAGAGAAACCTTCCCCCCCACTAAAATTTCTCTGGGAGAAAATCTTCCAATCTCATTTCTTATCTGACCGATTATATCTTTACCCGATAGCTGCGTAGCTTTAAGCTCTCCTGTTGACACGTCACAAAAACATATCCCCGCAAGACTATCTTCAATAAACATCGAACAAATATAGTTATTTTTAGATTCATCAAGCATGCTAGACTCCATAACGGTTCCCGGAGTTATAACTCTGACAACTTCCCTCCTAACTAATCCTTTTGCCTTTGACGGATCCTCCATCTGGTCGCACATCGCTATTTTATGCCCATTTGCAACAAGACGTGCAATATAAGACTCGCAGCTGTGAAAAGGAATCCCGCACATAGGCGCCTTCTCATCTTGACCGCAGTCCCTTGCAGTAAGAGTTAAATCCAGCTCACTTGAAACAAGCTTCGCATCATCGTAAAACATCTCATAAAAGTCGCCTAAGCGAAAAAAAACTATCGCATCTTTATATTGGTTCTTTATAATCCAATACTGCTTCATCATAGGAGAATAATCCGGCATTTAAAAACCCCCGTACCTATATCTATTTATTACCTGTATTAAAAATATTCTAGCCGCAGCCGTGGCATCCCGAGCAGTCACCTGTGCATCCGTAGTCTTCGTCAGAATACGGATCCCCACCCTGGGCAGATTTTAATATTATACCACTAATTTTCTTAATAATATCATTGAGTTTCTCCTGAGCCTGCCGATAAACAATCATATTGGGGTTCTTACTAATCTGCTCATATTTTTCCTGCAGTGACAAATTTAGTTTCTGAACCTTTTCTCTATCCGGGCTCTTTTTTGCAATTTGCTCATTCAGCTCAGCTTTCTCTTCATTAAACACAGACAAAAGCTTTTGAAATTCCTTATCTATCTCAAGTTTTTGCTCTGCCATCCTTACTTTTATATATACTTCATCATTTTGTATTTCTTCACCTAGATGTCTTGCCAGCTCTATCAAATTCATTTAAAGTTCCTCCATTTATACTATTTTACCCTTTAACGTTCTGCCTATTACATCCATAACCTCGGCATCAGCAAATCTTCCTACGAAGTTCCCGCCTTCTACAATCTCTATTCCTAAATTTCCATCAGTTCTCCCCAAAAAACGGCTTTTGTCTCCTAAATCATGGTCCACTAAAACACGAAATCTTTTCCCCAGCATGTTTCTATGTATTTCAAAAGATATCTCATCCTGAACTTTCAAAAGCTGCATTAACCATCTTGTTTTTTCCTTCTTAGGTACAGGGTCAGGCAACAAAGCGGCAGGAGTTCCACTCCTGGGTGAATATATAAATGTAAAAAGGGAGGTGAACCGAACCTGCTTTACAAGAGATAATGTATCTTGAAATTCTTCATATGTTTCTCCCGGAAATCCTACAATAATATCGCTGGACAGAGACAAATTTTTGATCCTCTTTTTTGCGTAATCTATTATATCAAGATAGGAATCTCTTGTATACTTTCTGTTCATTGCTTTTAATATTCTATCGCTGCCGGACTGAAAAGGCAAATGAAAATTATGACATATGTGCTTACTTTCTGCAATAGTATCTATTAATTCTTTCGTTGCATCTTTAGGGTGAGACGTCATAAATCTGATTCTATATTCACCGCCAAAATTGTCTGCTCTGCGAAGCAACTGGGCAAAGTCTATATCCTCATCCAGCTTCTTTCCATAAGAATTTACATTTTGACCTAGAAATACAATCTCCTTATATCCGTTTTCAAGAAGCTTCTGTGTTTCATCTAAAATATCTTCAGCCTTTCTGCTTCTTTCCCTCCCTCGGACATAGGGAACAATACAATAAGAACAAAAATTATCACACCCATACATCACCGGTACGAACGCTTTTACTTTGCTCGCTCTCTTAACGGGAAACCCCTCATATATATTCTCATCTTTGCTGCCACTTACAAATATCCTTTTCTTCTCACGGAATACATCTAAAAGCATCTTGGAAAAAAGATTCATAGAATGAGTCCCAAAAACTAAATCTACAAATGGATAACTCTCTTTAATCTTTTGGATTTCATTTTTCTGTTCAGTCATGCATCCACATACTGCGATAACCAAATTAGGATTTTGTTTTTTTAATCTTTTCAAAGAGCCTATGTGGCCGAATATTTTATTTTGTGCATGTTCGCGTATAGCACAGGTATTTATGATAATTATATCTGCATTTTCTTCACAGTCTGTTATAATACACCCCATTCTTTCGAGGATGCCGCACATCCTTTCCCCATCTGAAACATTTTGCTGACATCCATACGTTTTAACAAATGCGTAAATACATTTTTTAGAAAATCTCTTGACTACCAGTGCATAATCTAAAATTAAATTATAATCTCCTTGTAAATCTTTAGCTTTCAACAATATTTATCACTCCCGTATTTGTAATTCTACCATAATTGCTTTTGTACTTCAATTAATCGTAAAAAATCATTTAATATGTTTTCTGTGCTAAATATTTATAATAAGATAAATACATTGACAAAATTATTATGCATATAGTACAATAGAAGCATCTGTGTACTTTACTTAAAAAGGAGCTGTGAAATTCTATGATTGATACCATAAAAGATTTAGATAGCATATTAGATACGGTTGATAAGATAAGCAAAAAAACAAAGTCTCAATACGGTAAATACACTACACAAATAAACTATTATGTTTCTGAGTATACTAAAGTTAATAATACTTTAAAAAAGATGAATGCTATAATGGGCGGCAATAGCTTGTATGAATTTTTAGCTAAATCCGATTCCCTAAAAGACTTGTCTATTAGTCTTGGGCTGATCAAATCGTATTGTAACGCATACCCAGGTGGGTTTAATGATGATAAAGTAGCAAAAACTATAGGTAAGAGACTCGAAGAGAACTTTAAAGTATTTGATAGCGAGATAGATAGAATCCAAAAAATATATGAGTCTAATGAAGGTAAAAAAACTTCCGACCTGCAGGCAGAATACAACAGCAGTGGAAAAAATTTAGAAGCTCAGCAGCTTGACCACGAAATAGACAATATGCCCGAAGTTCCAACATTATCTAATAGACTGCCCAGCGATAGCGCTATATCATCAGTGTCAGAAGACTGCAAGGATTTGCTTGATTGTTATAAAACTTTTAAAGATCCTAATAAGAGTGGATTCTTTGATAAGATCTTGCTTGGAATGCTCCATCATCTCAAAAAGTACGCAAAAAACGATGTATCTAAAGCTAAGGTCAAGTATGGAATATTTACCAGGTTTGGGGATTTAAGGCGTAATACACATTTTCATCACAGCATAGTCATAATACAGAATATCATCGCGGGGAAAGACAATAAAATCAGGAATACAGACATTAATGGTTCTAAAAATAACGAAGATGATAAAGATAAAAAAACTCATAAAATTGCCAAACATAGTAAAAATAGTAAAAGTCCTAAAGTTCCTGAAGAAACTAGAAAGGTTTTTAGGGAGTATTGCCTTAAAGCCTATGAGATCTTAACCCTTATGAGTGTATTTAATATAGAAAATAGCGGCATAAATACCAAACTGGATAAGCTCTTCCACAGTACGTTTTATCCAATTTTTAAAAATTTAGACGAACTGGCAAAAACCGTAAAAGTAGAAGAGAGTGAACGAGATAAAGTTACAAAACGCATGAAGGATTTTAGAAATAAGTGGTCTGATTTAATCAATAAAACAGAAGGGCATATAACACTTTATTTTTACTTTGAACAATGCGATAACTATTTTGACAATTATCAAGTAATACTTAGGCGCACTAAATATTTCGGTGTATACTTGTCGGATTGTAAAAATTTGGAGCATGAAACTACAGCAATCCTTCAGAAAATTGACAAAGTGATTCCAAAAATCGAGAAAAAGCTAGCGTCAGCGGGCCCACTTACAAAGAAACTGGCAAATTGGGATGAGAATATGAAAAATCTTAACTCAATAAAACGCAAGTTGCCAAAGGTGAAAGCCGCAAATAAGCAGCTGTCTACCGCTATGAGCTTGTATGTCGATAGCTTGGCGTATGCCAAATTTGGGAAAAAGGTCTCTAATATTGCAAAAGATTTAAGGGATAAATTCCATAGCATTGTGCCACTTTCACAAGAAATTTGCGATATTGGTATTTATGACAGTGGAGAATTGAAGGATTTGGAAGAAAAAGTTGATAATATTTTAAAGGCTATGAAGGCAACGTCAGCCGATGTACGCAAGAATCTTTCTACCGAAGAAACCCTTCCTCCATTTTATCCAAAGGATGACCGTTACTTTTCCAAGAAAAATCTTAAGGCATCTTATGTCCTTTGCAATGGCATATACTTGGTTCCTGAGAGATTATCATATTGTGTGAATGATAATGCCAGCTTAGAAGAGTTCAATAAACAAAAAGAGACAAGTATTGATAAACTAATGGATACTCGTAACAGATTTATTGAAAACCAAGATAAATTAGACAAATATAGAAATGATTTAAACGACATGAAAGAGTATGATTATGGTGAATTTCTCGACAAGGCAAAAACTACTTTATTTATTTTGTCAGGTATGTTTTTTGCATTTTTGTCCCCAGTCTAGGGCTTGTCTGAAAAATGGAATAAATTATCTATTTTAACCAGAGCATAGAAGAAATAAGGTGAAGGAAAGCAAGAAAAGAGCAGCCTAGCTCTTTAAATCTCACAAAAATCTTCCTAAACCACTCAAGTATTTGAAAAAGGCGCTCGGCTAAATGACGCTCTTTGTAGGTATGCTTATCAATTTTCCTTTTTATTTTGCGGTTAGACTATTGGTAAAATAATTGCATTAACTTTACTCTTTTTATATATTCTAAGATTTCATTTGTACCGTAAGCATGACATGCCAAAACACCACAATTATTGATGTTTAAGCTGTTTAGTATGCAAATTAAAAATTTTAGATCACGACATTGCCATGTTGATAGAATGAATTTCATGGGCTAAAGCATCAACAACTACTTAAATCTTTGTATTCATGCCACTTTTCGTGCGGCCTTAATCTTTTTGGACCCCTTTTTACACCTCCATTTTCATTTTGGTGAACCTTTATGAAAGTTGGGTCAATCATTAAATTCTTAAGATCTGCATCACTGCAAATCCCTTCAAATATTTTTTCAAAAACCCCTTCATCTCACCATTTTGTAAATCGGCAATACACTGGTTTTGCATGACCCATAACATCCAGGTAAATCTCTACACCCTGCGCCTGAACCTGCCATCCACGGCATAACATACTCAGCAAGTATTATTAATCCAGCTTCCTTTGTTTTGGCGTATCCAATAAGGATTACTCTTATTTACCGGTAATTTTACAGTGTAGCCATATCTGTTCGGATTTTTCATAATTTTTCCATCCTTTTCTATTTGAATTTTGAGGATGAAAATATTATAATAGTTATAATAGTCGTTGTGGTTATGATCATTTCGTCCTTGACTTGATATGGTTGCACGGTTTAAATACGGTGCACAAAGATAATAAAGAAACGAGGGTATTACATAAAGAGTGTTTTATCAGGCCCAAAACTTTTTGATTAGATTGAACCCATCCGGGGAAGGATAAGGCAATAAAAACAGAAATTTGTAACCGGCATATTGAGCATCATTTATAAAAATTACGTCTTTGAAAGGGTTGATACCTTGTGAAAATTACCAAGGCAGTTATTCCGGCCGCAGGTTTGGGCACCCGGGTCTTGCCTGCAACTAAAGCTATACCAAAAGAAATGTTCCCCATTGTGGATAAACCTGCTATACAATATATAGTTGAGGAAGCAGTCGCTTCAGGAATAACAGATATATTAATAATAACAAACCGTGGAAAAGAAGCCATAGAAGACCATTTTGACAGATGTCCAGAATTAGAAGCAAATTTACAAAAGCACAACAAAAATACTATGTTAAAATCAATTGAATCCGTATCCCGGCTTGCCAACGTATATTTCTTGCGGCAAAAGGAGGCAAAAGGTCTGGGACATGCCATAAAATGTGCACAGTCCTTCGTTGGCAAGGAGCCTTTCGCTGTTTTATACGGAGATGATGTCATTATCGGGAAAAAACCCGTT
This sequence comes from uncultured Eubacteriales bacterium, assembly GCA_949422855.1. Taxonomy (GTDB): domain Bacteria; phylum Bacillota; class Clostridia; order Oscillospirales; family Acutalibacteraceae; genus CASPLG01. Next base: position 29,734 of record CASPLG010000014.1, read on the forward strand.
TGTCGGCAGTTGATAGACGCTTTTAATGAATATAATCTGTGCGTGGTGGGTGCTAAGCAGGTGCCGAGAGAAAAAATCGTAAATTATGGGTCTTTAAAAGTTGCCCCTGTTCGAGACAATATACTAAAATGTACAGATATGATTGAAAAACCCTCGCCGGATAAAATTATGTCTCTATATTCTATACTGGGCAGATGCATCCTTGTCCCCGAGATTTTTGATATCCTAGAAAAAACACCCCCGGGGTACGGAGGTGAAATCCAACTGACTGATGCAATGAAAGTGCTTGCCAAGCGTGATGGCATCACCGTGGTCGATTTCGATGGAAAACGCTATGATATAGGAAACAAACTAGGTATGATGCAAGCTTGTGTAGAACTGGCTCTTCTGCATCCGGAAATAGGCACAGAATTTAAAGAATATCTGTTACAGTTAAACAAAATTATGTGATAAAAGCAGGAAAAGCACATACCGCCTGTTCATCATCTAAAGATTCGCCTAAGGCATCCCTAACTGCGTTTACTGCTTCGTTCCTAGGTACAGACGAAAACACGTCATTTCCTCCCGATTTATACAGCTTCTCTATTTCGGCAGCAGTTGTAAGGTGTGAGTTTCACAATACTTCAGTCGCTAGATACTATAAAGATGTCACTGTGCACGAATTTACCATCAAATATTGCTATCCGTGGGACTGGAAGTTTTTCGGTCTCACCATGCTATTTTTAAGTTTTCTCAGCCTATTACGGCATCAACAACAAATTGCCAAGTACTGTCGCACAGCCTGTCGATGAAAGTCTTCTGTGAATCCCTTACCGCATTAACTACCGCACCCGCCATATCAAATGCGGCGTTAACTGATTTATCAACAACAAATTCCGCAGACTTATCAATTAGTTTATAAACGAAGCTGTTGTCTTGCGTTCCCGAGTCATATGAAGGATTGTCATCCTCACCGTCTAGGAATAAAGTTAATCCAAGTGCTAAAGCGATAATACCTGCTGTGGATGATAATGAGCAAATTACACTGTTTCCCATAAATTGCACTCCTTACATTTTGATTGCGATTAATTATAACAAATAACCAACTATAAGTCAACAGATATATAAACGGGATATGAATAAATTCAATTTTAAGTCTGTTATTTTTTTGTCTTATGTTATATACTCTAAATAAAACGAACATGAGAGGTATAGTAATTTGTACATAGGTAATGTAAAAATAAATGGTGTTGCGTCGTTGGCTCCCATGGCCGGAATTACAGACAGAGCTTTTAGAGAAATTTGTTCACTTTTTGGAGCTGCTTACATTACAAGCGAAATGATAAGCGTTAAAGGACTTGTGTTTGGAGATAAAAAGACTCTACAACTGATAAGTCATTCCGATACCGGTAAGCCCTTTTCCATACAGCTGTTTGGCAGTTCCCCCGACGATTTCGCAGAGGCAGCACAGATCATATCGAAATATAGCCCCGATATCATAGACATAAATTTTGGATGTCCTGCACCTAAAGTTATAAAATCAAAAGCCGGATCTTTTCTTATGAAGGAACCTAAGCTGTGTGGTAAAATTGTAAGTGCCGTAAAAAAGAATTCAAACTTACCTGTTACGGTAAAGGTGCGTTCCGGATTTGATAATAACAATTTAAACGCTGTAGACGTCGCTAAGGAGTGTGAATTCTACGGTGCGGATGCCGTAACCGTACACGGACGCACATGTAAACAAATGTACTCCGGAAAATCGGATCTTGATATTATAAAAAAGGTAAAAGACAGTGTCAAAATTCCCGTAATTGGCAACGGCGATATAATAAATTATTCTACGGCAAAATTCATGATTGACTATACCAACTGTGATATAGTTGCAGTTGGACGAGGAGCACTCGGAAATCCCTGGATATTTCAGTGTATAAATTCTAAAACAGACTCTTTTACGCCTAGTATTTCAGAAAGAGTTAAACTTATGAAATATCATCTGGACAAACTTATTTTATATAAAGGAGAAGCCTGTGCAATGAAAGAGGCACGAAAACATTTGGCATATTATACTAAAGGCATCCCCGGTTCGGCAGCAATACGAAAAGAAATATTCCAAATGGAAAATTATTCAGATTTTTTACAAATATCTGACACTCTACTGGAAATAAGATAAATTTTATGTTATAATAAACTGCACAAAAGCGGAACTGTTCAGGAAGGAGGAAAATTAATACTGTATCAACACGTTATTACCTAATATCTTCATTTATCCGGGCTTTTGTTGTGTTTCGTTGAAGGAATTTTTAGAATTTAGGAATTTATATTGAAGGAGAGATATCATTAAATGAATCCCCCAAAACTTAAAAAACTGTCCGTTTTCTTACTGCTTTTGACAACTGCATTGTCTTACATACTAATAAAAGATGCCCCTGCATCCAAGGAGCAAAATAAAATTACAATATATCATACAAACGATATGCATGGAGCATTAGACAGCCGTTATACCCCCGAAGGAAAACTAATCCAAATAGGAGCGGACGTTTTAAAGTCGTTAAAAGACAGCACCCCAAATTCAATACTGGTTGATGCCGGAGATGCTACTCAGGGTGAAATGCTTGCTGCATCCAGTCAGGGCTCGAAAATCATAGAACTTATGAACGCCGCCGGATATGATGTTATGGCCCTTGGCAACCATGAGTTCGATTACGGTGTAGATGCATTAAAATTAAATGCCGCTCTTGCGAAATTCAAAATGATTTCAGCAAATGTATATGATGGTGAAACCCCCGTCTTATTGTCAGACACAAATAACGGATGTAACGTGATAATTGAAATAAATGGTAAAAAAATAGGTTTTTTTGGTCTAACTACTTGCGAAGCTAAATTTTCCACACACCCTACAAATGTAGAAAATCTAGTGTTCAAGGATGAATCAGAAACCGCGCGCCAGCAATGCAGAGTTCTAAAAGAGCAGAAATGTGATATTGTCGTATGCATAGCACATATAGGTTCTACAAGTATAGATTTAATTGCCGCAGAAGCACCCGAAATAGATTTAATTATAGATGGCCACAGTCATGAAGTGTATTCTAGAACTGTAGGCCATACTATTATCCAACAAATAGGTACAAAGTCTAAAAATGTAGGGAAAATAGAGATAGAGTTTATGCCCGGTGGTGGATTTAACATAAATACCAGTATAATAAAATCCGTAGAGCTTATAAACCCCCTAGAGCAAAATAATTATCAGCTTATACCGGACACTAAAGTTTCAGCTCTGTGTCGTGATATGCTGCAATCAGTCTCTGAATCTTTCAGAGTAATCGTAGGTAAAACGGATTCCGGTCTCTATGGCGGGGAATATAAAAGAACTCGCATATGCCGTCTACATGATACAAACTTAGGTCTTTTAATAAGTGACGCACTTGTCCATTATGGGAAAAAGTTTCTTGCAGAATCCGGAATTAAATCCGAATTATACGTTGTATCACTGCAAAATGGCGGTGGTGTAAGAACTACTGTTGCTCCTAAGTTCATAAGTGTCGGAGATGTAATGAACATATTTCCCTTTCCAAACAGAGCTGCAATAAAACTTCTAAACCCAAATCAACTCTATGAGCTGCTTGAAAACGGTTTTAAAAGCATTCGTTTACAAGACGGAGTATTGGTCGGGACAGATGGTGCATTTCCTCATGTTGGCGGAATGAGAATCGAGTTTGACATTGACAAGGAACCTATGAAATTTAATGATGATAGAACCGCTATTATATCGCAGGGATCAAGAATAACGAAAATATTCCTTATAGATGAAAATGGCTCAGATGTTCTGGAATTAAACAGAGACGATCATAATACTCAAATTGCCTTGGTAACTAATACTTTTGAAGCTTCGGGCGGAGATCAGTACATAATGCTTAAAGATTTCCCCTCATTGAGTAAAGACGGGGAACTTCTGAAGGAAATCCTCTGTGATTATATAAAATTCATTACATTCCAAAAAGGGGCATTTAGTTACCCTGTAACCCTCTCACGAGTAAAATTAATAAATTCAGAAAATTTATTTGGTCAGTATGATGAAACTTTGAAAATAAAAGAAAATTCAAAGAAGCTCATCAATGATTCCGTGAAAATAAGAATAGATGATCAGGAGGATGTTTATACCGAAAAAACCGATGAAAATGGAATTGTCGTAGTAAGGAATCTCAAACAGGGGCCGCATGAAATAAAAGTATCACGCGAAAATCATCACATGAACGCTTATGTGAATAACAGAGTAGGGATAAATACCGCAGATATCTTTTTAGAAAATACTGCAAAACAGGATATAGATGATGTCATTAATTTAATCAATGGAATTTCACAACAAAAAATTTCAGATATAGATAATTATGTGTCATTTGTACGGAGTGCTTATGAATCTCTCCCCGAAGAATACAAAGGATTGGTATCTAATTATGAATATCTATTAAATGCGGAAAAAGCTGATATGGACCTCAACTTGCAAAATACAGGTACAAGTAAAACCTTTGATCATTCTATTATTGACCCGGTTTGTACCACAGTAACTATTTCGATATTGTTATTTGCAATATACCTAATCATACGCAAATCTAAAGCCTCGAACTATAGTGACTAACAATTAGAAACAGAATTTAGAAAACCTCCTTGTGCTTTATTTCGTCTTCATGGTGGTCAATTATAAAACAAATGATTTTTGACTGATTCTAGAAAATTAAAAGGAGAATAAATATGTCGGAAATAAATATCGTTCTGGTAGAACCCGAAATACCTCAAAACACAGGCAACATTTCTCGTACGTGTGCTGCAACAGGTGCAAAGCTGCATCTGATCGAGCCGTTAGGATTTAAAATTGATGATAAAAAACTCATGAGAGCTGGACTTGATTATTGGAATCTACTGGACATATATTATTATAAAAATGTAGACCAGTTTTTTTCTTCTAATGAGGGCCCCTTCTTCTATTTTTCAACAAAGGCATCCATTATATATTCAGATGTAGAGTATCCGGAAAAGTGCTTCCTGGTGTTTGGAAAAGAAACTGCCGGTCTCCCAGAAGAACTGCTTAAGAAAAATTATTCTTCAAGCGTTCGCATACCCATGATAAATGATGCTAGAAGCTTAAATCTATCGAACTGTGTGGCCCTCAGTACTTATGAGGTTCTACGACAGCATAGTTTCAAAAATCTAAAAGTCCATGGCGCTTTAAGTGCAGCCAGATAAGAATAGAAACCTTGTTTACTAATTAAAAATGTATAATGACAAACATTGTAAAATTTATAGGCCTTTACGAAATCAGATACGAACTCGCTTGACAAAATTAGTGTTTATGGTATTATATTTATATAAATATTGCAAGATGAGGTGGTATTAGTGTCATTATTTAACAAAAATCAAGACTATAAAAAACAAGAATACATAGCGAAACAGTATCCACGTTTAGCAAAAGCAGTTTATAAGGTGGTGCTTAATTGCTTCCCCAAAAAATCGTTTTACAGAAATCTTTATAAGGTGGAGCTTTATATGCCAAATGAAATAGATAGATATATGGAGCAGCATCAAAATGACGACGATCTAACTTGGGATAAAATAAGAGATTTTATTGATAAAAAAGGAAAAAACTTGCAATACGATGATATGGAGTTATCTAAAAAGATAACTGAACACTGTGAAAGCTTGCAAAAAACCGGTTTAAAAGATTATACCTCCGAATTTTCACATTTAGTTTGCAATGAATCTATAAAAATTTTTCAGTCTGTTGGACGATGTTCTTTACAGCTAAAGGAGATTGAAAAAATTTTGGACAAAAAAGGCTCCATAACCGATGAAACAAAGAGGAATCTGAAAAATATCATTAGTCAGTGTAAAAAATATGAGAATAAAGTGGATGCCTTTGCTAGTAAGAATAAAGCGCAATACTTATTTCAAGTGCCAAATACAGAGACTTTATACAAAAATTTGAAAAAAGGCCGACTGTTTATAAGTTTAAACTCAAGATAGAGATAACATCAAAAAAGCACATGAATTTATACGGAGCACACCCTCCTTGTGAAAGCAAGAGACTCTCACCGGAGAATGAAGAAACAGTTTCCCTGAAACTAAGGTTTTTGATGTGGGTTCGTGAGCCTGGAGAGGGTTTTATAGGGGTCACATTTTTCAATGAGTTTGTATAAATTCCTCTATGGGAACACGGGTGCCATCATACTCAACTGTCACATCCTTACAATTTACTTTCCTGTTGGCAGCGCATCTAATAAAGCGCTCTAAAGGTATCTTATAGTTAAAGGCACTATTCTCCGGTACACTTAACTGATCAGTCAAATCAGCTACGTACCATTTTCCCTGCAGTTTATAAAGATTAGCCACATGCGTAGTCGTACTTATAAGGTATGTATTAAAACCAATTTTTTGGCCTTCTATCAGCAATAATCGAGCAAAATCGCGGCAACATCCCTTTTTACTTTTGGCCACGGATTCTGCTATAAATTTGTTCAGACACTCGTGAAAATAACGACTATGCGCCTCTCCCCTCACCTCTGAAGCCTTTACAAAAACCGGCATTATATTGTCTTCGGCCCACACTTCATCCGAGGCCTGCTCATCGTATTGCAGTACTCTCCCCCAGTATTCAAATACACTTTTAAATTCCTTGATCTTTTCGCGGTCATTCTCCGGCAGTGCTTCTATCTTAAAGGCCTGCAGCCCCGAAGGGATACCGCAATGGCGTTTACGCCGGAAAAACGAATAAGTCAAAAAGGCAAACGTACTGGCGGCCAGTAAAGCTGTTGATATTCTTGCAGCAATATTCAAAATAAATCGCCTCGAATTTAAAACTATTTTAATTATATCATATATTTAAAATAATTTCAATCTGTATTTGCGAGTGGGATTTTTAAATATAATAACTCCTTACCTTTAATTTTATAAATAGTAAAAGCAAGCCTAGAAATTGATTTTTAAATCTCTAAACTCTTATATTCACTGGCTATATCGATTGTTTATAAAATCTGTTTTACTAGTAATTCCAAACAAAAAGTATACTTTACTTAAAGTCAATCCAATTAAAAAATTTGCTGCTTGTCTTAATTTTAAAATTAAATTTTTATACTTTTAAAAATAAAACATGAAATCAGGTAAATATTTGTAATGCAAAACCTTATAAAAGTGTACCTATAAGTTTTGTTTTCTCTAAAAAAATAACCAACCGTCCAACGGGTGGTTTGCTCTAGCCCTATAAGGGCTTGTTACCGGCCAGCGCC